>JBHLNT010000225.1:0-6796 GCA_048941265.1 Promethearchaeota archaeon | reverse complement strand
CTATTTCGAAAGAAGGATTGAAAAGTATTGAATAATTACTCCAGTAATTTTACCTGAATTGAGAAAAAATTCATATTATTTTATTTAAAAGAAGAATTTATACAATTTAATAATGAAAGAAATTATGAAATAACAAAAAAAAAAGGGATAAAAATGTCTGAAAGTATAGATAGAAAATATAAGAAAGTAGCGCAAGTAATAAATAGTGCTGGGGGTACACCACTTCCTGTAAGCGATACTTTAATTGAAATTTTAAAACTTATAGTGGACGAACAACATTTAGATTTTATAGGAGCATTCCGAAAAAAGAGATCTCAAACAATGGAACAGCTAAAAGAGAGTAGTGGATTAGCAGAAAATGAAATTGAGAAACAAATTGAAGAATTAGCAAAAATTGGATTGATTTTCAATCAACCTAGTAGCACAGGAATAATGGTTTACAGGATTATGCCCTTCTTCAATGTAGGCGTCTTTGAATATACATTTATGAAGGCTTTAGAAGACAATCCTAAAAATAGAAAGATAGCTGAGTTATTTGGTAAATTACGTAAGGAAAATAAAGCTCGTATGAAAGCAAATCCCGAGGTTGTTGTTTCCTTTCTCGAGAAAATGCCGCCAATAGATCGTACGATCCCAATTAGAGAAAATAAAGCGACTGGAAAAGAAATAGTCATTGATCAAGAAATAGAGGTTGGAGAGCAAAAGGTTTTACTTACCCAAACGGTAGAAGAATTAATCAAAAAATTTGATGAAATTGCAGTAGGACATTGTTTTTGCCGACATCATAAAGATTTAGTAGGAGAACCCTGTAAACAAACTGATATAAGAGAGAATTGTTTTACTTTTGGAAAATCAGCTCGTTATACCAGTGAACAAGGATTCGCAAGAATGGTAAGTAAAGAGGAAGCTTTAGAAATCCTCAAAAAATCAGAGGAAGATGGATTGGTACATAAGGCATATCACGCAAATTTCGATATATATAAAGATGAAACCAGTATATGTAATTGCTGTAACTGTTGTTGTGGACAAGCAGGAGGTCCTACAGTGAATTATACAAATTATATTTCTCAAGTGAATCAGGAAATTTGTGTAGGTTGCGGCACCTGTGTTGAGCATTGTCATACGGAGTCAATGAAATTGAATGAAGAGGGAAAAGCAGAAAATATAGGTGAGAGATGCATTGGTTGTGGTGTATGTGCGTATTTCTGTCCTGAAAATGCTATAACACTCGTTGAAAAGAAAAGAAAAGTGGTAATTCCTCCATTTCGATAAATTTAACAAACATACACTTTTTATCATTAAATTATTTTCATAGCATTTTATTACTAATGTAAGTAATACCAATATAATAGGTTAAAATCACAATTCTGTTTTAATTTTAATTAATTTTTTTATCAAATTTTAGTAAAGCATAAGTCCCGATATTTCCGTATATATTAAGCAATTCTTTATTATCTGCTTTTATAGAGGGTATCGAGGGATTTACCGTGATTTTAACCTTTTTATTCCTTATGATAATAAGGAGACAATCCATCTGAGATAAATCTATGATAGCAAAAATTCCTTTATCTGCTTTATATTCAAAAGGTTTACTCCCAACTCCGACAACTACCCAATTAACGCCATCAAAGTGAAAGTTATCGCCGATTTTGGGAATAATCATTTTATTTCTTATAAGTTTTTAAATTGCTGATTAGGGATCTTATTAAAAGTTAAAAAAGTTATAAACTAAATTCTTTATATATTTTTTGACAACGATAATGGCTCCTAAATGACAAAAAAATAAAAATTACATTTAAGATGTGATTTTACCTTTGAGTCGTTAATTCTGACATAATCTCATCAAATTTTCCATCAATGATTTTTTGATAGTTCGATTTTGTAAGAGACTTATACATTTTTGTGCTTAAATCCCAAATAAAAAGCGGATCTTTAATAATTTCAATGTTATAAGCTTCCTTTTTGAGATTATTTTTTTTAACTTTATAGCTACTTGATGTTAATTCAATTTCATCACTTATTCGAATAAAAACTGGAATAGAATATTTTGGTAATACTTCGACAATAAATTTGGAAAATTGTTCAATATCAAATTTAATTGAAGGATTTAATTTAATAGTGGCCATGCCTGCCTTTCCTTCTGTGTTAGGAATTGCCACACCGTAAACTGCCGACATATATATAGCTGGATAAGAACTTATAATTGCTTCTATTTCTAATGTGGATACATTCTCACTTTTCCAACGAAAAGTATCTCCAAATCTATCAGCAAATGATACCCAAAATTCTTTATGAAGTTGCAGCATATCACCTGTATTGAAATAGATATCCCCCTTTTGTAAAACATCATACATCAGTTTCTTTTGGGTTTTTTCTTTATCTTTATATCCCTTAAATGGGGTGCTTTTTTCTATTTTCATCAAGGCCATTCCAATTTCGCCTGGTTGACATTCTATACAGAAACCCTTATCCGTTTTATAGAATTCACCCGTCTCTGGGTTAACTTTCGCTAAAATAAGAGCAGGTCTCGTAATATGTCGCCCCACCATCCCTGGGACTTCATCAGCGTTTATAAACACTGCAATTCCCTCAGTCAATCCGTAATATTCATAAATATGTTCAATTCGGAAACGATTTTTAAATTTCTCCCAGATATCTTTTTTTAGGCCCAATCCAACCATTTTTTTTAGTGAATGATTCTTTTCGTACTCAGATGGAGGTTGATTAAGGAGGTATCGAGGGATTTCTCCGACATACCAGATAAACGTTGCTTGATATTTCTGTATATCTTTCCAGAATTCTGTAGAGGAAAATCTTTTTCTCAGTGCTGCGGTTGCGCCCAAAAGTACAGCAGACATCCAAGAGCCCGGCATCCCAACACTATGATATAGAGGTGTAGGAATGTAAATGACATCATCTTGAGATATATGACCAAATGCGATTCCTAGATAAAGAGCTATCCTATAAAAACTAAAATTATCCATTTTTACTGCTTTAGGAAGTCCTGTTGTGCCTGAAGTAAAAATATAAAATGCGATCTGCCAAATATTTGAATTAAGAGTAGTTATGGGATTAGATTTTGAAACGGATTTAAGTTCATTTGGCAAATCAATAAAATCATGCGAGATGTCTGAATCATTATTAATGACAAAAATTTTGTCATTCTTAAGGGGAAGATTATTTACAACTTCATTAAAGGATGCTAAGCAATCTCCATCTATAATAATCCATTTTGGTTCAGCTACATTAAATGCATGAGTCAAAGCCTGCTTCTTTTGATTAATATTAATAAATGCGCTAATTCCATGAATTTTATTTATTCCACTTGTAATGAAAAGATATTCTGGTGAATTTTCCAGCATTATAGCTACAGTATCACTTGGATTCAAACCTAGCTTCAGAAATTTATTTGCGATTCTATTACTCTCTTCATTAAAAGTCTGCCACGTCCAAGATAAGTCTTGAAAATAGAGAGCGGGCTTATTCGGTAATTCTTCTGCTAATTGTTCAATTCGAGAGCCCATCCCTTGGTTTGGGTTTTTAAATACATTATCCATATCTTGGAGAAATCGCTTTCTCACTTTAAGTTCATTATGTGTTAATTTGGTTACCATATTACTACCTCAAAATCTTTTTTTTATGATCTTAGATCTCAAATAAGTAAAAAAATTTTTTTAATAGTTAGTTAGTATATTGATACGATTATAACTTTTTTA
The DNA here is from genome assembly GCA_048941265.1 of Promethearchaeota archaeon. Lineage (GTDB taxonomy): Archaea > Asgardarchaeota > Lokiarchaeia > Sigyniarchaeales > SOKP01 > LW40-45. Next base: position 3,080 of record JBHLNT010000225.1, on the reverse strand, counting down.
TAATGCTTTATAGAGTGCTCTAAAAAGTCTGACAGTTCGGATATCTCCAGTAAGATTCGAATTCATTTTATTCATAACATATGAAAAACTTAATTTCGCGTCGAGGTCAACAACGGCTACTGAACCTCCCCAACCACCCCAATAAAAAGTGCGGGGATTTGGACTTATTGGCATTTCCTTGCTTATAAGGCCCCATCCTAATCCAAATCTAATTGGTATCATAAGAACAAGATCAGGCTTATAGCTTTGTTCTTCAATAGATTTCTCGATGGTTGCTAAAGAAAGCAATCGTATGTTATCAATTTCTCCCTCACATGCCAGAGCTGATAAAATCCTAGCTATAGACCTTGCATTACCATGTCCATTTGCTGCGGGAATTTCAGCCCCGCGCCAAGAACGAGTCTTAGAGAGTTCAGCATTTAGAGGAGGGTTACTTAACGTCTTGATTGCTATTGAAACATCAAAATCAAATTGCTCAAAAATTTTTTTAAGGTCAGGCATCTCAGGCGGAATGAGTTCTCCTACACGAGAATCTAATTTTTCTGGTAGGCCTATGTAAAAGTCAGCATTAAGAGGCTTAGCAACCTCTTCTTGAAAAAATGTTCCAACAGTTTTTCCCGTGATTCTACGAATTAATTCACCTAAAAGATAGCCATGAGTTAGAGAATGATAGCCACTTTTTGTTCCAGGTTTCCACCATGGCTTCTGAGCAGCTAAAAGATTTATAATTCGATCCCAATCATAGAGAGCTTCAGCGGGAATCTTTTCTTCAAAACCAGAAAGTCCAGAAGTGTGACTAAATAGATATCGAACAGGGAGGTTTTCCTTACCTGCTTGAGCGAATTCAGGCCAATATTTTGCCACGGGAGCGTCAAGATCGAGAAGACCTCGATCTACAAGCATAAGTGCACAAGTAACTGTCATAACCTTCGTGGTTGAATAGACGTTTACTATCGTATCTCTCTCCCAAGGGCGTGTTTGAGCGACATCAGCATGACCAGCCCACATATCAATTACAAACTTACCGTTTATTGTCGCAGCAAATGAAGCACCAACCTCTAAACCTGATTTAAAGTTTCTGACAAAAGCGCTTTTAACTCGCTCAAATTTCTCATCACAAAAACCATTAACTTTAAGAGAATTTGTCATTATTCTCTAAAATTCTTATGAAATTATTAATAAATCAAATGTTAAAATAATATAAAATACTTTACTTAAAAAAATCAGATATACAATTTCCCTCTTAAATATGTATTTATCATGAATATTATTTTTTCATGAAGGTTTTAAGGATTTTTTTTGCAGTACGACTCGCACCAGACATAACATTAACAAGCCCAGCTCCACTTTCACTTTGGGCTCCAATAAACCATAGATCCTTTATTGGTGTCTTGTATGGAGCTCCTGATCTTCCCATAATAGGAGCTGTACCACCAAACGCGTGATGCTTAAGATGCGTAATTTTTCTGAAATCTTCTGGAGTCATAATAACTTTCGTTTTCGCATGTTCTCTGAGACCAGGAATTACTTTTTCAGCTTCAATCAATAATTTTTCAGCGAGTTCTTCTTTTTGCTCTTCCCAAGTACCTTTATTTAACGTATCTGGGGCAATTGTATACACAGTCATCGCATGATGTCCTGGGAGTGCTAAATCTGGTGAGAAAATTGTTGGAATGAAAACGACAAATCCATCACGACCTTCATGATAATGTCCATTTCTACATTCTTTTATAGCTCCATCAACATCATAAGATCCATAGTAGTAACCAGTGGATAATTTTTGATAAGGTGTTGGATCAAAGTCAATTCCTAAATGAACCATAAAAATAGATTCCATTAATGGTATATCCTTAACTTTTAATACGAATTCTTCAGGCAGATTTTCACTTCCTACAGTATCCAATAAAATTTCTCGAGCTCCTCCACTGGCAATTATAACATTTGCCATATCTTTTGTTCCATCCTCACATAAAATTCCTTTTGCTGTACCATTTTCAATGATAATTCTTTTTACCGGTTTATTGATATAAATTTTACCGCCTCTTTTTTCAATAGCCTCAACAAAAGCGCTCACCATGGAACCCATACCACCCAAAACATATCGATAACTTGGATGCACCCCTATTTTAGAAATTTTTAGTGGAATATTTTCATCAAATGAAGCTTCCGGATTTATAAAAGGAATTCCTAATCCTACAAATTGCGTGGGGGGAGTGACGAAATCAGCTAAAATAGTTAAAAAGACAGCCTGTAATTTTTCCGATTTGAAATAATATTCCATCATCTTTTGGGCATCCCATTTCATTTTGGGTAACAAGGGTAGGAGTTTGAGAAACATCCTTATTTTAAATAAGAATGATTTTAATCCCCTTGAATGTTCAGTATTACGAGCAAGAGTAGCAATTTCCATCATTGTTATATATAACTTGTAGTATTTGTCAATTCCTTCTGCATCCGATGGAAAAAGTTCCTTAAATTTTTCTCGTCTCCAAAAAAAATCGCTATACGTTTCGGGTTTATTTAAAGCAAAATCAGGGAAAACATAAATTCGTTCTGTTCTCACGGTTTTAATTTCATTCTCTAAACCCAATTCTGAAAAAATAAGTCCAACGGGTTCTCCAGGACCAAATCCTTCTACCAACATCTGTCCCAAATCCCATTTATACCCCTCTTTTTCAACTTGGCCAGTGACTCCTCCTATTTTATTAAATTGCTCATAAATAGCGACTTCCCATCCATTTTTTACAAGATAACACGCTGCTGTAAGTCCGGATATACCCGAACCAATAATTATTGCTTTCAAATTATTTCCTCATAAATTAATATTAAATTGATATATAGGTATGTTTAGTTTTTTATAAGATTTTAATTAAATTTAAGAGTGTAAATGAAAATAGAACTTAATAAAATCTAAGATTTATATTTTCCATATTTTTTTGCCGTATTAACCATCGCCATGATATTTTCAAATTTAGACTCTCGTGGAGGTTCTCCTTTTAAAACAAAGCCACCACCTTCTCCCACAATATTTATTAATTTTTTACAATACTCCTCTACTTTCTGAGGTGTACTAAAAGCAA
>JBHLNT010000224.1:0-6825 GCA_048941265.1 Promethearchaeota archaeon | reverse complement strand
TATGAAAAAGAGGAAGATACGGGTATTTGTACACTCACTTTCAACAGGCCTGAAAGAAGAAATGCACTATCATTCATCTCCCTTTTAGAGATTGAGACCATACTTACTCATATGGAAGCAGATAAAAGCGCTAGAGTACTAATTATTACTGGTTCGAAAGAGGGTAATGCGTTCACTTCAGGAGGATATTATAGTGCAAATATGCTAACGTCTATTCCTCCCGAAATAAAGGAAGAAATCGATTTAATGGATATGGCGCAAAAACGCTTATGTATGAAATTATTTGATTTTTCTAAACCTATAATCGCTGCTATTAATGGATTAGCAATAGGTGCAGGAATTACATTACCCTTAGTAGGCGCAGATCTAATCTACGCTTCTGAAAATGCTTGGTTCGGATTTTATTTTGTAAAACGAGCAGTTGTCCCAGAATTTGGCAATGATTTCATTCTCCCCTTTTATGTAGGATTCCAAAAAGCAAAGGAAATTTTATATTTTGGTGATAAAATCACAGCTCAAGAAGCAATGAAGCTTGGACTTGTTAATGAGGTACTCCCCAGTGATAAACTCATGCCTTATGCGAGAGAGCAAGCTCTAAAATTAATCCCACCGAAAGGTCCGAGCTTATCGATAAAATTAATGAAAAAAACCATGCATGCGTATTTTAAGGATATTATCTCAAAAACCTTAGATTTAGAAAATCAGGGATATCAAAAATTAATTAAGACTCATGATTTTCGTGAATCAACTAAATCCTTGATGGAGAAAAGAGATCCTATTTTTAAGGGAAAATAATTAAAAAGAATTAGAATAAATCAAATATTAGATATCAAATTATAAGTAAAGTGTTTAAGAGATAAAAATGAATATTAAAGATATACAAGATGTAATTTATGAAAAGGAAGAAAACGGTATCTGTACGGTTACACTAAATACTCCGGAAAGAAAAAATGCCATGTCTTTTGTAACTTTTTTAGAGTTAGTGACCATCCTTGATGATATGGAAGCAGATAAAAACGCAAAAGTTTTAATCATAACCGGTAAAGGAGATGCGTTTTCATCAGGTGGATATTTTAATATGAATTTACTTACTTCAGTTCCACAAGAAATTATAAAAGAGATAGATTTACAAGATATTGCTCAGAAAAGAATGTGCATGAAATTGTGGAATTTTTCAAAACCAGTGATAGCTGCGATTAATGGACTAGCCGTTGGCGCAGGATTTACTATGCTTTTAGCAGGTGCTGATCTAATATACACCTCTGAAGATGCATGGATGGGGTTTTATTTTGTAAAGCGGGCGGTAATGGCGGAATTTGCGGCACATTTCTTACTACCGTTTTATGTGGGGTTTCAAAGAGCAAAGGAACTCGTTTACTTTGGAAAAAAAATAACTGCCCAAGAAGCCTATGAGTATGGGATGGTTAATAAGGTTCTTCCCGCAGACGAGCTATTGCCGTATGTCAGAGAGCAAGCTTTGAGACTTATACCTCCAAAAGGACCAAGCTTATCTATTAAATTAATGAAAAAAACGATGCATGCTTATTTTACAGATATTCTTGAAAAAACATTAGACTTAGAAAATGAAGGTCTTCGAGCTTGCCTTCAAACCGCGGATTTTCGAGCATCCTTAAAATCTTTAGTAACAAAAAAAGAACCTAAATTCAAGGGAAGATGACTTTTCTTGTTATTTTAAATTTTTTAATCAAAAAGAAATTTTAAGCTGAAATGAATATTAGTGATTTTCAAGACATCCTCTATGAAAAAGAAGAAAATGGAATATGTACACTCATATTTAATAGACCCGAAAGGAGGAATGCGATTTCTAAACTTACTTTCGTAGAAATTGAAGCTGTTCTTGATGACATGGAGCAGGATGAAACTGCAAAAGTATTAATTATTACAGGTTGTAAAGAAGCACATGCATTTTCTTCCGGAGGATACGTAAGTAAAGATTATACTGCTTCGATACCTCGAAAAATTCGAAAACAATTGGATTTTTCAGATATCGTTGAAAAAAAGCTAATCTTAAAATTCTGGAATTTTTCCAAACCAATTATCGTCGCAATCAATGGTTTAGCGATAGGAGTAGCGGCTACACTACCATTAGCCGTAGCAGACTTAATTTTTATGGCTGAGGATGCTTGGTTAGCTTATTATTTTGTAAAACGAGCAATCATGCAAGAATCAGGAACATCTTTTCTCCTACCTTTTTATGTAGGATTCCAAAAGGCAAAGGAATTATTGTTTTTTGGGGATAAAGTTTCAGCTCGAGAAGCAGAAAGAATCGGTTTGATCAACAAAGTTCTTCCCTCGGATGAGCTAATGGCATATGCTCGAGAACAAGCATTAAGACTAATCCCCCCAAAAAGCCCTAGTTTATCAATTCAATTAATGAAAAAAACAATACATTACTATTTTAAGGATATACTTTCAAAGATAATGGATCTTGAAAATGAACATGATATGATTGTAGTAAATACGGAAGATTTTAGAGAATCTGTAAGATCTTTAAGAGAAAAAAGAGATCCTATTTTTATAGGAAAATAAATAAGAATTTTAGCTAAAAAAATTGGTAAGTCTGCTTTTTTATAAAAAGAGAAATCGAAAGTTATTATAAAATTAACATAATAGTTTTTTATTCTTAAGAAACTCTTATTAAGTGTGGTTTATATTTTATATTTTTGTTTAAAGAAATAATAACAAACTTAATGCCTCTTAGCTTGAAAGGGAATTAATATGAGTAATGACTGTAAATATGTGTTTGTAACCGGAGGGGTTATGTCTGGAATCGGAAAAGGAGTTGTTACCGCTAGTTTAGGAAAAATTCTTCAATTTCGAGGCTTTAATATATCAGTAGTTAAAATAGATCCTTATCTTAATGTTGATCCTGGAACATTAAATCCCATCGAACATGGTGAATGTTTTATTACTGAAAATGTATGGGATTTCAGACCTGTACCTGCTTCAGATGAGAGAATTTATAAAATCAGTGAAATAGATCAAGACTTTGGGACTTATGAGCGATTTTTAGGTATAGAAATACATCCCTCCAATAATATCACTTCAGGACAAATTTATCTTTCGACAATTCTTAGCGAAAGAAGGGGAAAATTTTTGGGAAGAACCGTTCAAATAATCCCTCATGTTACAAATATGATAAAAGACCGATTAAAAGATATTGCTGAGAGTGAGAAACTTGATGTTTTATTAATAGAATGTGGAGGTACTGTTGGCGATTTAGAATCAAGTATATTTTTAGAAGCATTTAGACAATTAAGATTAGAATTACCGAAAGGACATACAGCTTTAGTCCATGTGACCTTGATTCCATTTTCAAGGGCAGTTGGTCAGCAAAAATCTAAGCCCACGCAACATTCGGTTAAAATGCTTCAAAGTGCTGGGCTGCAACCAGATATCCTAATTGGAAGAAGTGAAAAACCCTTAGATCCTGATATTAAACGGAAGTTATCCTTATTTTCTAATATTCCCGAAGGTGCTGTTATTTCCAATCCTGATTTAGATTGTGTGTATGAACTCCCAATCATATTCGAAGATCAAAAACTTGGAGATTTTCTTTGTGAGATTTTAGACTTAAAAGCAAAATTAGTTTCCACCTATAGTGAAATTACCAATTTTTCAGCATGGAAAGAGACTGTTGATTTATTTAAAAATGCTAAAAATCTCGTTAAAATTGGAATGCCCGGTAAATATTTTAACATTTCAGACTCATATATTTCCATCAATGAAGCATTAGAACACGCAGCCGTACATCATGGTTATAAAACCGAATTGAAAATGATAAACATAGATGAGAATACGAATATTGAGGAAGAATTACAAGACTGTGATGGAATTTTACTAACCCCTGGATTTGGAGAAAGAGCGGTCGAGGGTATGATTAAATCTGTTGAATATGCGATGGAAAAGAAAATACCCTTTTTAGGCATTTGTTATGGTGCCCAAATGTTTTTCATAGCATTTTGCAGAAAATATTTAGGTCTCAAAGGTGCTCATTCCTCAGAAATAAACCCCAAAACTCCCTATCCTGTAGTTGATTTATTAGAAAGTCAGAAAAGTGTGAAGGAGAAGGGAGGGACCATGAGATTGGGAGGTATTAAAATAATTGTAGAAAAGGGTACTAGGTTATTTAACGCATATCAAAAGAACGAAATCATTGAAAGGTTTCGGCATAGATATCATATTATCTCTGATTTTATTACTGACGAGGCGAGAAATAAAGGGCTTGTTGTTTCGAGCAAGGATGAAACAGGAGAGATTATAAATAGTATAGAGCTGAATAGGCCCGATCATTTTATGCTAGGCACCCAATTCCACCCAGAATTTAAAAGTAAACCCTATCATCCAAGTCCTTGTTATTCTGCTTTTATAAATGCATGTATCGAGTACAAAAAAAATAGATAAAAGTCGACTTAGATTAAATAAAATAAAATCCATTTTTAATACTAGAAAAAAAATTAAAATACTAAATTTAGTATAGTTTTATTAAGTTTATATAAAATGTAAAAAACTCAAAAAAGAGGTTAATGGATATGGGAAAAAGACTAAAATGTGCCTTTTGTGGTGAAGAAGTAGATAAAAAATATGTCACTTGGGTTGAGGGGCGCCCTTATTGCGAAGATTGTGTTAGTGAAGCTGAAGCAATGGCTGATGTCGATGATGGTTGGGATGATGATGACGATGATGACGATTATGATGATGATGATGATGATTAATTTTAATAAGTAGGATTTCAGCTTTAACAATGAATTCTAAAGACTCATCTAAATACTGCTTTATGATTCGTAGTGGCCAACCCTGTATAAAAGATAAGGTACAAAAGAAACATTTACCTTATTATGAATGCGAAAAATGTGTTTGGAGGATACAATCCGAGGAACCAAGATATTTAAAATCACTCCAAAAGATTTACGAAAAATATGGGAATAAAACATGGAATATTTAATCGAACCGGGAATTACAATCTAAGTTGAATGAAATATAAAGATTTTATAAATATTATAGATTTAAATTAGTAGCAATTTTAAAAGTGTATAAAAATCAGCGCTATTCGAACTAATTTTAAAATTTTACAAAAAGTGGTAGGGTATGGTCTTATTAGAAAGCATTTTTATGATAAGAGGGGGATATTTGGGGGAAGATTTTAACTATAAACTTCTTTCTTCTATTTTTGCTATAGCGATAGTAATATTTGATAACAGGAGAAATAAACGATTGGATTATTTTTGGGTATTTTTAGTTGGAACGATAATTTGGACGGGAATAGAGGCTTCGCTTCAACTTTCAGGTACTCGAGTTTTACCTAATAGACTACTATTTGGGATCCAATTGCCTTTATGGCTTTCACTTCCAATTCAAGGCATTTCTGAGGGATCTTATTTGGCAGTTCTAGGTTTATTTATTACCGATCTTGTGTTGGATGATAATACCAAAAAGTATGGTATCATGCTTCTAGTGATAATTATCGTAATTACGTTTATAAGAGTATTTTTTATCTATGGTGTAGAAACACCTAATATTGGCGGTGAAGTAGCTTCCAGACGTAATATATTCGGAATTGGATCTGTGATTTTAGTGGGAATAATGTGTGGTATCGGGGTATATTGGCTTGTACGAGCTAAACCAGAACCACAAAAAAGAGGGTTATATACGTTTCTATTTATGTTGATTATATCTGGTATCTGGATTACATTAAACGTCGTAGCTGGTCAAAAATGGGTTGAAATTGGTATACAGAATCCTGATGGAACATATTCCAATTTGCGCAGAGCTCCTCTTTTTATAGAGATTTTGGTACTTGCATATGATATAATTTTTGAAATCGCATTGATATATGTTCCATTTCTAGCAATTCCCTACATGTTAGGACTAATTAAAGAAGAATAGGTTATTTTAATTTACTTTTTTTTTTAAATAATACTTGATAAAATTAAGAGAATAGTTTTATGCCTTCATTGGTGGTACAGGAGGCACAACTTTATCGTTCCATTCATTAGGAACTGGATATGACCACCAATGAGAGGGAATTTCCGAATATTTCCCGTATTTTCTTAAACCTTTCTTAAACGCCTGAATATTTTCCTTAGGTACTTGGATGTCATATGGTTGAGGGTATATATATGCTCCATACCCTCCTTCTGGAGTCCCCAGATTCCTTACCATATGCCAAACCTCCCGCTCACATTCTTCTGGAGTTCCATGAGGATATATGGTTTGAATATTGATACACCCCCACATCATTATTTTTCCTCGAAAAGGTTTCAAATTGGGATATCCAGTCATCCGGGGGCTGTCTAATTCCAACGCATCAAGACCCCACTCCATGAGATAAGGTATTATTTTATCAATCTTTCCGCAACTATGATGGTGGAATTCACATTTGAGTTCATGAGCAGTTTCATATAGAGTGCGAAATACTGGCTCATAAAATTTTGCAAATAATTTAGGATTCATAAACGGATTATCTTGTGTCCCAAAGTCATCGTATATAATGAAACCATTCGGATGACCTCCAAACTTCACATATGCTTTCATATTTTTTACAAAATATTCTGTTAAATGAGCAAGAAGGAATTTTACATTATCCGGGTTTCGGCGGTGGTCAATTAAAAAATTTTGAAATCCCCGCATATTACATGACACCATAAAAGGAGCATAAGGACCCAGCAAAGCCATTATATATTTTTTTCCCCTTATTGATTCGGATGATTTAATAAAGGTAGTATACTTTCTTTTATCTTCAGGATCTGGAGTATATCTTTCTAAATAGTTATCAAGATTCGACCAGTCAGTAAGAGAGGCTCT
>JBHLNT010000223.1:0-6828 GCA_048941265.1 Promethearchaeota archaeon | reverse complement strand
AATTAGAAATGAATTAAATAAACTTTCTGAAAAACTTATTGATTTTGTTGATGTATTATTAGATCTGTCACAAAAATCTATTAATTCTTTCATGCCACTTTACACTCATCTTCAGAGGGGGCAATTAGGAGTCTTTGCCCATTATATAAATAATTATATCGCTCAAATCATTAGATCCCTGGAGAGAATTGAAGAGATTTACAATAGAATTAATAATAACCCTTTAGGAGCGTGTGCTATAGGCGGAACAAGTATAAATATTAATAGGATAAGAACTACCGAATTATTAGGTTTTGATGGCATAATTGAAAATTCTATTGATGCCGTTAGCTCCAGAGATTATATCTATGAAGTTTTGATGGGTATAGCCTTAATCTCAATACAATTTTCGAGAATTGCCGAAGATTTATTAATCTGGTCTACTAAGGAATTTCAATTTATAGAACTGGATGACCAGTTTTGTTCAGTCTCCAGTGTTATGCCACACAAAAAAAATCCCGATACAATCGAACTAATTAGGAGTAAAACTTCTAAAGTTATGTCTAATCTTTTTTCCGCTTCAATGATGATTAAAGCCGTTCCCTCAGGATATTTCAAGGATTTTCAGGAACTTAAACCCTTATTAAAAAACTCATTTGACATAATCCTTTCCATTATAGATATATTTAGCGAAATTTTCAAAACGATTAAAGTTAATGAAAAATCTATGGTCAAAGCGATAGATGAGAGCTATATTTTGGCATTGGATTTAGCAGAGTATTTAGTACATTTGTTTAATATTCCTTTTCGTGTTTCTCATAAAATTGTTGCAAATCTGGTCAAAGAATCAAATAGCCCGAAAGATATATTTGATAAAGACAAAATTGAATCTTTAATACTAAAAATTTATAAAAAGAAGATAGAGCTACCCTCCAATTTCATAGAAACTCTACAAGACTTAGAATCGTGTTTACAGACACGCATAAGCCAAGGTTCCCCTTCTAATATTGAGGTAAAAAACACACTGAAAGAACTTGATAAGCAAAAACAGTTATTTCAAACCAAATTTCTTCAAAGAATTGAAAATATCAAAAGAGCTACAAAACAGAGGGAAGATTTAATTAAACGCTTAATCTCATAATTTTAGCACTTTTAAAAAAAATAGTATTTTATTTCTCACCCTCTTAATCCACTAGTTCATTTTCGTAAACTTTTTTAAAATTTTATGACTTAGAGATCTATATAAATAAAACATTTAATTAAAGATCAAAAAAGTGAAAATAAAGTGTCTCAACTATCTGGAGTCCCTATATTGATACTGAAAGAAGGGACTGAAAGAAAACAAGGAAAAGATGCCCAAAAAAATAATATAGCTGCTGCCAAAGCCGTTACTGAAGCTGTAAGAACAACATTGGGACCAAAAGGAATGGATAAAATGCTTGTTGATTCTTTAGGAGACGTTACTATTACTAATGATGGTGCTACAATTCTCGATACTATTGATGTAGAACATCCCGCAGCAAAAATGATTATTGAAATTGCAAAAACACAAGATGATAAAGTTGGCGATGGAACGACTACAAGTGTAATCATTGCAGGTGAACTTCTTAATCTTGCAGAAGATTTAATGGAACAACAAGTACATCCAACGATAATATTTCGAGGTTACCGGAAGGCACTTGTAAAAAGTAAGGAAATTTTAAAAGATCTGGCAACTAAGATTGATATAAACGATAAAAGCACTTTAATAAAAGTCGCAGAGACATCAATGAATAGCAAATTAATCGCAGGAGCGAAAAGTCATTTTGCTAATATCGCCGTCAATGCAGTATCTCAAATCATAGAAGCTCGGGGGGATTATAAAATAATTGACTTGGATCAAATTCAAGTCATCAAAAAAGAGGGGAAAAGTCTCTTAGACACATCGATTATCGATGGAATTATTGTTGATAAAGAAGTTGTGCATCCAATGATGCCAAAATCCATCAAAGATGCTAAGATTGCACTAATTAGTGCAGCTCTTGAAATAGAAAAAACTGAATTCGATGCTGAAATAAAGGTCCAGACCCCTGACCAAATTAATAAATTTCTCCAAGAAGAATCTAATATGTTAAAATCTAGAGTTGATAAGTTAAGAGAAAGCGGTGCCAACGTAGTCTTTTGTCAAAAAGGTGTCGATGATAAAGCTCAAAATTTTCTCGCAAAAGATGGAATTCTTACAGTACGAAGAGTTAAACGCTCTGACATGGAAAAACTAGCAAGAGCTACCAACGCGAAAATTATAAATAATATCTTCGAAATTTCTGAAGCTGATCTTGGTAAGGCAGGAAAAGTCGAAGAGAAAAAGATTGGAGAAGATAATATGATCTTTGTTTCCGAATGTGCGGATCCAAAGGCAGTGAGTATACTAATTAGAGCAGGTATTGAACATGTGGTTGATGAAGCTGAACGAATGCTAAATGATGCGTTAAGTGTAGTAAAAGCTGCTGTTGAAGTACCTTATATTTTACCTGGTGGTGGAGCTTCTGAAGTAGAACTAGCGAAAAGATTAAGATCTTATGCTAGATCAATTGGCGGGCGACAACAATTAGCAATAGAAGTCTATGCTAATGCATTAGAAGTTATTCCTAAAACTTTAGTTGAAAATGCTGGGTTTAATCCCGTGGATTTAATTGTTGAAATGAGATCAAAACATGAAGCCGATGATGGAGCATCCTATGGTATAAATATTGATCAAGGTAAACCAGATAATATGGTTAATTTAGGTGTTATTGAACCTCTATTAGTTTTAACTCAAGCAATACAATCTGCCACAGAAGTTGCGTCTATGATTTTAAAAATAGATGATGTTATCGCTGCAAGTTCTCTTTCAAAAGGCGGCGGTCCCGGTGGTCCCGGTGGCGGCTACGACGAAGATTATTAAAAAATCTAATTATTTTTTTCTCTTTATTTTAATTTATTTATTTTAATAAATTCTTTACCCCAAGAGAATTTTGAAAGTATTAAATTAGCTTCTTCTTCAAAATTTGTTATAAATAGCGCAGCAGCGATGGCCTCTGCAGAACTCAATTTTTCCCACTTCCCATAATTCACGGGATTTGCCGCAATTAATGGCGGTAGCTTACGGCCATTGGAAAATTCAAAATTTCTCAATTTTAGCAAGTTTTTCCATGAACAATCAAGAACAATAATGCCATATTTTAATATTAAATTTCTATCTTCAGTAGTTAATTCAGTCTGAGAAAAAGGATTTAAAATGATTGCTTTCGTCAAAGAATTTCTAATTGATGATATAATTTTCAAAAGGTTGAATTTTTTTAGCTTTAAGGCAGTACATTTCTTAGGATCACACTCATTATAATGTAGGCAATAAATATTTAGGTGAAATTTATTCGGTTTCTTATTTTTCATTTCAATCATATTTAGAACTAGTCAAAACATTAACGGCGTTTATGAAATTTTCTGTTATTAATTCCTTACCTAAAATTTCTGAAATCGAATAAATTATATTTCTAGATTCTCCCATTACTGGAATACCCCCATATTCTAAAGTAAATAACCCAATAAAGGATAATTCCTCAATATTTGAAGTACCCTTTTCTGAGAAGCTCAATTTTCCCGAGGGACATGTAATAAGCCCATAAAATTTCTCAGGATCTTGACCTGAAATTGCAATATAGCATAACAATTCTCCTATTGAACTTCCTTTCGACTCTTCTTTCATTTTTTGAAAAGCAACATTAGCATTGGCAGAAAAAGCCTCAATGGATATCGGTAAATTTTGACCGCTAATTTCTCGAGCATCTAATGTTAAACCAGAAGGTACTACTAAGCTGTATCTAATGAATATCGGATTCTGAACAGAATCTAAAACAGTACTTATAAAAGGCAGCGAATTGGACTTATCAAAACTGTCTGGTGAATATGAAACGAATGGTACTTCAGTTCCCATCCCAAAAAGATAAATCGCACTGCGTACTTTATTAGAAAATTCCTCGATTTCTTTCTCCGTAGTTTCAGAATTTCCAAAAAATTCACCCAGCTTTTTTTTTAAATAGTACATTGAGCTAGCTAAATTATCAGCATCCAAAGGCCATTCATTATGATAATCATGTACTATTGTTAAAAGCGTTTCATTAATTCTTATCGTTATTAAACATACCTTATCAAAATAAGAAAAAGATATGACCTGGTCCGCGATTTGAAGGTCATCCCACATCTCAGCGCTAGCGGAAAATGCAGCAGAAGCAAGACTGGTAATTTGATTAGGATCTATATCAATATCACTTTTCCTACCTATCTTTGCGATGGAGAGTCCATTTTGATCACAAAGTAGGACTAAAATTGTGCTTGAAGATGCACGAAGAATGCTAGTAAGATGCTTAATCAATGATTCTCGAACGCTCATTAGGAAAATCAGATTTATTTTATTCTAATAATATATATACAAGCTAATTAAATATATTTATATCTTTTTTTTGGCTATTTGTTTCGATAACTTTCTAAATTCAAAAATTCATGATTTATTAAATGATGTAAAATATCTATAAATACCATTTAGAGTTTAATCACATATTTTACATTTTTTTAGTATTTTTTGTTGAATAAAATTCAGCAAATCATGCCCCAACTCTTTAAAAGATTGGATTTCCTTCTTTTTTATGTAAACTTTTCCAAGTGTATCGTTTGATTTATGTGATTTTAGATTATCAATCGAAATATTAACCAGATCTCCATAATTTTTTGTGAAAGTTTTAATTAGGTCGCATAAACTCAGATCAGCACTAGGACGAACCATATATGGTCCAAATTGTAGAAGATCTTCATCTTCCCACCAAAATGGAAGGCATACCTTTGTGCCATACTTCTTTTCATAATAATCTATATTATTATACACATGAGATCCAGGAAAATGATGATAATAGCGAAGAGAAAACTGTATAACATCTTTAGAATCCTTTTTCTGAATTCCTTTTAGCCCATTAAAAGAATCTTCTAAGGATGCTTTAGTTTCTCCAGGATGTCCAAAAATAACATTATTCATCGCTAAATATTCTAATTCTATATGCTTTTCAAGAATTTCATTATATTTTTTTATATAACTGCTAGGATTAATGTGTTTATTCATTATCCGAAGCATCTCTTTGCTGGTGCTCTCAAGTCCGTACCAGTTAAAAAATTGCTTTTTTTGTAAATTTTCAATCATTTTATGATTTAAAACGTCAAATCTAGATTCGATCCAAACTTCAGAAACTCTAGAATCAAAATCCCAGAGATCGATAAATTTTCTCATCCATTCTTTATTACCACCAGAAAAAGTTGGATCTACATAACCTACGCGATCAATGTTGAAATCTTCTGCATAGTCAATCATTCGAGCAGACTCTTCAATCGCTCTTTTTGGAGAATAGGCTCTTCCTCGTTTAATCTTGTTAGAAAGGTTAGCCAAGCATTCCTCTATGCAGAATGAGCAATTAAACGGACAACCACGAGACAAACTAATGGATAATGAATCATAGAATCCAGAATATTCATTTAATATAGATAAATCCAGTTTTGGTAAATCATCAAGGATCTCTATCGGCTTTCCAATAATTTTTTTCGTTTTTTTTTGTTTTTTATAATTATCTCTAATAATCTCATATAACGCTCTCTCTCCCTCGCCAAGAATCAAAAAATCTATTGGTGAATATTCATCATTCGGTCTTGCTGTCGCATGGGCCCCTCCAGCAACTAACACCGTTTCAGGATATCTTTTCTGAAAATAATCGGCGATCATTTTTGTCGACAAATAATAGTAGCTAGTTGTTAGTGAGAGACAAATGTAGGAGGATGGAAGAGTGAGATCTAATTTAATATTATCCAGCAAATTATCCATTTGTTTAGCAAATTTATCAGTATCATTGTAAGAATCTATATTAATATTACCTTGCTTTTGTTCATCTGGTAGATATAATAAATCACATGATATATTGTTCATTTTCGATTTTAAATAGTTTTCCAAATACACTGGCCAAATCAATAACATTTCAGTCAAAATTTTTTGGTCCCCATAACGTTCCAAAATCATTGGTTGTAGAAATAGAACATTTGTCATGATAATTAGTCCAAATAATAATATAAAAAATCCCCCAAAAAGAGGAAAAAAAAGTATAAAGATATAGATAAGCTGTTATAGAATTTAATAAGGGTATAGCAAGGAAAAATTTGGCATATTCAGCATTGTATTTAGTAATAAAATTATGAAAGATATGAAAACCATGAATGAAATATATGCAAAACCTATAAGAGGTTTTTCTCTTTCTTGATCTGATACTTTTGCATTATATATTTGAATAAACCTTTCATACATTTTACAGTGAAATAGGTACTCTGAGAGAGTATAAAAACGGTTTTTTAAACCCATTTGCGCTTTATATAACTTTTTAATGAAATTAATTAAGAAATTCATAGCTGAAGGAAAATTAAGAGCTTTACTGGGTTTTAAAATAGTAGAATAAAATGCTTGTTCCTTATCAAGAATTCTATACCATTGCTTAAAATAGTATTTAGCACCGAGCAAATTTTCCCCATAATTAAAGAAATCGTTACCTGGGAGTATAGCATACTTCTGGATTTGTAAGTTCACATTATATTTTTCAACTAGTGATTTTCCCGAAAATCTTTTGTCAAAGAAGAATTTAGTAGTCTCTTTCATGGTTCTTTCATCCGTACCAGGTGTTACTCCCATATAAAGAAAAACTATAGGTGTATCCAATTTATTGGACTTTCTAATAAAATCTTCAGCTAATGCAAGATATTCTTTTGCGTTCTGGAGATTATTATTTTTACCTAAGAATTTTCCTAATC
>JBHLNT010000039.1:0-29720 GCA_048941265.1 Promethearchaeota archaeon | reverse complement strand
GAATCTATAAAAGTGTTAAATTTAGATATAAAATTACTAGCTGAGCTTCTGGATTATACTGGCTTTGAAATGTTAATAAATAAAATTTTATCTAAAAATAATTATAGAGTCTTGAATAATTTCAGATTTTCTGATAAATCACAGTATAAGAATAAGACCTCTCAAAAAAGGTATGAGGTTGATGTTATAGGCCTAAATCTCAATATTCTCTTATTAATTGATGCTAAGCAGTGGAGGCATAAAGATGTTTATAGTTCAATGAATAAGGCGGCAAATTTGCAATACCAGAGAGCTATTGCTTTAAAAAAAAATCCAGATGCGTTTTCTAAACTCATTCGTAGTCTTTTAGGTATAAATCCCTGCTTAAAAAACTGTCTACCATTTAGTCTTATACCGATTATGGTTACGCTAGAGGATAATTTTAGCAAACTTAATGATATCCGAGTTCCTCTTGTTTCAATCAATCATCTTAATACATTTTTACAAGAATTATACAAGTATTCACAATATTATAAAATTATTAAAATAAAAAGTGTTAATACTCAAAAAAAGTTAATGTGAATAAACGCTTAAAAATTTTTAAGGCCAACTTTCTATATTATATCTAGCTATATGAATCCACAGACGTGTAAAATTATCTTTTTCTGCTTCAGATTCATTTGCAATTGCATATATTTTAATTGTTCTCATATCTCTTCTTCCAAATGTCCACACGCTAGCAGGATTATGAATATCTATGATCTCTGATCTCATAAACTCTCTATTTCCTTCATAGGAATAAATTTGCGCTTTGCCATATTCAACCCACAGCGTTGCTTGGATTAGATTCGCATTTGCAGAAAAGGAAAAATATTCTCCCACCTTTAAAGTTCGATATATCCCATTTTCAAAGTGAGTTTTAATTTTTTTGATTTGCTGACAATATACGCATGGCGAGTGTGGACAAGCTGTCAATTTTCTAATATCAGGACGTTTTTCAATTTTAGGCTCTAAATCGTAAGAGATGTGAATGATTTCCTTACCTACATATTTATATTCTCTTTCTCCTTTCGTAATAGAGGCCGCTTGAAGTTTATTATCTGGAATAAACTGATTCCAGTAAGTATCATTTACTTT
The DNA here is from genome assembly GCA_048941265.1 of Promethearchaeota archaeon. GTDB lineage: Archaea > Asgardarchaeota > Lokiarchaeia > Sigyniarchaeales > SOKP01 > LW40-45. Next base: position 28,604 of record JBHLNT010000039.1, on the reverse strand, counting down.
AAACCTTTCGGGCACGAATATTGTTATTATTTCCTTCCCTAGAATCGAGTCAAAGCTTTTATCATGTTTATTTAAGCCCTGTGTTTCATTTTTTATAAAATCTGGAATACTCATAATTAACCCATGTTATTTATCAAATTTTATCTCTTAATAATATTCTATTTTGATTATTAAAAAAAGTAGACAATTCCAGTATAAAAATTCATTTATAATTAATAACCAAAGATGCTATTTAACTCCTAAATAATCCTTAATCTGTTTCTTAACAATGTTGACTGCAAATGATATAATACCTGGTTTAACTCTTGGATGACTGAAAATCATAAGAATCATGTCTGTTAATTCCGGTATTCTTTTATCGATTGGAAGAGGTGCGAGGTCAAAAACACCTTCGCTACCACGTATAGAGATTGAATCTAATTTGCCAGCACTCAAACCTTCAATAATATCACTTCCGATCATAGAAAGATTTTGACCAATAGTTAGGAATAAAGAATCTGAAATTCTATTTGATAAAGCTGAAGCTAATATAGTACCATCTCTTTTAATTAATGCTGATGCTTCAATAAATTTATCTAAGTTTAAAAGTTGTGTTAAAATTTCGTTCATACTAGAGGGAACTATTTCTTTTTCTTCCTTTTTAATTTTTGAAGGTTTTGGTTGTGATATTTTTTCCTTTGAAATGGATATTTTTTTTGAAAGCACAGCTAATACATCTGACATATCTTCTTCCAACTGTTTTTGCCTTAACAATGCTTCCTCTGCCTTTAAGCCTTTTGATTTCGATTTGGTGCTAAGATCAATATCTAATCCTTTTTTTGGAGGACCATAAGCACTTTTAGATGCCTTAATAGTTCCATTAAAAGGTTTGGGTGTTATTTCTTTAAGAAATTCTTTTTCTCCTTTTTTATGTTCCTCAGGAATCTTAACTGTAATTTCCATTAAATCACTTTTTAATTCCTCCGTTTTAATAATTTTTGGAGGAATCTCCGCAACTTTCGGCAAATTTTTTTTTATTTGCGGTTTAGGAATTTCTTGTAATTCTAATTGATTTGGTTTTTCGGTTTTGTTTACTTTTGGGGCAAAAATTCCTGCTTCTCTATTTAAATAAGGTATGTTCTGGTTTGTTTTTATGCTTGTAGTAGTTTTTTCAGCAGTAGTATTAATTACTGATGGATTAATCTCCTTCTTTTGGTTTTTAGAACCGGGAGTTGGTATTCGAATCTTTGAAGGTTTTGCTATCACAGGGAGTAAAGCACCGCACTTTCTGCAAAACCTACTGGATTCATCACTGTTAATGGCTCCACAGTTGCTACAAATAATCATAGTGTTTTACTTTATATCTTATCTTAATACTTTAAATATAGAAATTCAATTTTATTAATCTAGCTATAATGAAATATGAATAAAATCAGTTCTTCTATTGATATAAAATCTCTGTTAAAATATTTATCAAAGCATTGAAACCTTCCTTATTAATTTCCGGATCATCTTTTGAAATTAACAAATAAAATGGCTCAACTTCCTCGTTTAAGGAAAATTTTCTAAAAAGAAAATATTTTCCGTGTCTTTGTATTATCATTTTGTTTTCATCGTTATCTTCCATTCCCTCTGTAAAATCAAAGCTTGTATTTAAACTTAAAAAGTAAGGGGTCGATGCGAGTAAAATGTCTTTCATACTTTCATATCTGTAAAACCACCCTATAATTAATGAATTGGAATCAATAACTGCTATTCCGTCTGCCTTTGATTTAATTCCAAATTCGTAAATTGTTTGTTGTATTAAATCTGTTTTAGGATATATTGATAGTAAGGCTTCTGACATAGCACTAATAAGGGTTGATAAATCATAAATAGTAGTGTTACGGAAATAAAATTTTTTGTAATTCGGAATACTAAGTATTTTATCCCTCAAATATAAAATTAGCTTATCTATTTCTTCATAACTATTTCTAGTTAATGCAGGATCATACTTATGGAAAAAAATAAAAATTGGTGGCTCTATTTCGAGATTTCTAAATTCATTTATGACATCTTTCAAATAACTTAAAGATTCTTGAATTCTCTGTTTGTTGCGTATGTCAATTACATAAATTAAAACCTCTGTTTCAGTAAAATATTTCGTTGGATTTTTAAGATATGCAATTCTATATGTTTGTTGACCGCCAAGATCCCATTCACTTATATTCTTTCCTAAAAACTCGAACATGCGTCTTTGCGCGCCCTTTGTTGGTTCAATATTTGCAATTTTAGAAAATTCTCTCTGAAGCGCTAAGATTATACTAGTCTTCCCTGCATCATCTAACCCTGAAAACAAAATTTTACTAGTCTCTGGTTTCTCTTCTCTTAAGTATTCCAAATTAAATTCATCCCGTTGAATTATAAATTAATATTATTCTAAAAATTAAAAGTAAATGGTATTTTATAATTATTTTCTAATAGATCATGTTGAGATAATATTTTCAAATTCATTACTTCCGATATTAAATATATGATCTATTTATATATTAAATCCCTTAACATGTGGATAAAAGCTCTAAAGTCTTTATTGCTGAAGTAAAGATCCCAAGGATTATCACCTTTAACTATGAGAAGATAATAGGGTGTGCCACTTTCTTTTAATAGGATTTCTTTAAATAAAAAAAATTTCCCAAATCTATGAACAACCATCTGATCTTGATTTGTTTGGTCAACTCCTTCCAGCTGAAAACTGTCATTTAATGTCAAGAAGTAGGGCATTGACCTCGTAAGAATCTCACCAGTTTCATGATCTTTAAAATAGGAACCTATGATAAGAGAGTTTTTATCAATGATTACAATTCCTTCACAATTTAATTTTATTGCAAATTCTTCAATTGTTTTTTTAATAAGTTTGGATCTAGGATAAAGTTCTAATAAAATTTCAGAAATGGCATTCATAATAGAAGGTAAACTATAAATTGAGGTCTCAAAGAAGTAAATTTTTTTATATCTGACTAAATCATTAATTTTCTTCTTTAAATTGAGGGTAAGAGTTCCCAATTCTTCTCTAGTGGATTTAGGTAAAGTCGGGTCAAATTTGTGGAAAAAAATATTAATAGGAGGAGTAATATGCAATTTTTTAAATTGAAGTATTACATCTTTTAAATAACTTAATGATTCAGATAACCGTTCCTTATTTATAACATCAATTACATATATTGCAATTTCGGTTCCTGCGAAAAATTTATCTGGATTTTTAAGATATGAGATTCTGTAAGTTGTTTGTCCTCCTAGATCCCACTCACTAATTTCCTTACCTAAAAACTGAAAGATTCGCCTTTGTGCACCTCTTGTAGGCTGAATATTTGCAATCTTAGAAAATTCTCTCTGAAGGGCTAGGATTATCGAAGTTTTCCCAGCATCATCGAGTCCAGTGAACAGTATCTTTTTCGAGATTACTTTCTCTTCTTTTAGATACTCCAAAGTCCTTACCCTCTTTAACTAAAAAATTAAAGATATCAATAAGATGAAAAGATAGTTTATTATATATAATTTTATGAAAAATTAGTAATCGTATAATATATAGATAGATAATTTATAATTATTCTTTAGAAATTTTCTTTCAAAAAGTTTTTAAAGTCTAAATAGTCATGAATTTCTACTTGATTTAGAATTTCTTTCTTATCTTGAATGGTCTCTAACGATTTCGGTAGTTTAGGAATAATGTTAATCAAAGAAATTATCTCTTCAGGAAATTTAGCTGGATCTGCGGTTTCTAAATTAATTGCTTTAAAATTGCTATCTTCAGGATAATTTTGTCTATATATTTGCAATGCAGCCCAACCAACCGCTCCATGAGGTTCAATAATTTTTTTAAATTTCTGATAGAAACCGACGATTGTTTTTTTTGTTAGTTCATCATCTATAGAATAAGACACTATTTCTTGGTGGATTTTAGATAAATCCGGATCTTTATGAATAATGCCAATTTCATCGATCTGACCCCCATATAAATCGATTAATCGGGCAAGATTTGATGGGTGCCCAACATTCATTGCATTAGAAATACATTTCTTAGAGGGTTCCACTTTCTTATAAATTCCTGTTTCTAAGTACTTAGGAAATTCATCGTTTTCGTTCACTGCTGAAATAAATCTTCTTACGGGTAACCCCATTCGAAAGGCAATTAATCCTCCCATAAGATTTCCGAAATTTCCAGAAGGTACAGAAAAAATGACTTTTTCGCCTTCACTTTTTATCACTCGGGAATAACTCCAGAAATAATATAAAGTTTGAGGGATTAGACGCCCGAAGTTTATGGAATTTGCTGAGGAAAGATTGATATGTTTCAAATCGGAATCGGCGAAAGCTATTTTTACGAGTCTTTGGCAATCATCAAATTTTCCGTTTATCCCAATAGCCGTAACGTTCTTACCAAGAGTAGTCATTTGTTTTCTCTGTAATTCACTTATTTCATCCTTGGGATATAAAACAACAACTTTAATCCTTTTCATATCATAAAAAGCTTGAGCGACAGCACCTCCGGTATCTCCTGAAGTAGCGGTTAAAATAACTGCATTTTTATCTTCACTTTCAAGAAAATACTCCATCATTCGAGCTAAAGTTCTTGCACCAAAATCTTTAAAACTACATGTGGGACCCTTATCTAAATAACAAATATAATCATTATTATCTATTTTTTCGATAGGAACCTTAAAATTTAATGCATTACCTAAAATTTGATTAAGTTTATGTTCCTGTATTATGTTCCCAATAACTTTTGATAATACAATATTCCCGATTTCGGACAATTCCAATTCTTTAAATGAAAAAATTTGTTTGTTATCTAATTTAGGGATTTCATTTAACATATATAGACCTTTATCTAAGGCTTGCCCTTTAAGGATAGCTGTCTTGAAATCTACTTCAGGCGTATTATAATTGGTCGAATGAAACTTGATTTCTTGATTCCTCATAATAAAACTTATTTCATTAAGTTATAATTATTAAATATAAGAATTTAAAATTCAAAATCTTTTCTTTATTATTTGTAAATATTAAAATTATATTCTGTTATAATCCTCCTAATCTCTTTATTGATAATAATTAGCTAGTTAAAAATTTTTAAAAAATTAGTTTTCTTCTATTATTTTACTTTTTTTTACTTTATGTTGTCCTGGGATGATAGATTTAGGACCGCTAACGATATAAGCAATGATGGTTACAATTCCAGCTGGAATAAATAAAAAAGGTTCCCATGTCATTTCTACAATTAATATAATTGCTGTTATTGGATTGTTCAAAGAGGAACCCAGTACCGCTGATATTCCTAATATTACAAATAATTCAGGATATTCGGGATAAAAAATGACTCCAAAAAGACCTCCAACCAAAGCTCCAAGCAGCATTAAAGGAAGGATGAGTCCTGCACTATTATAAAAACCAATAGAAAACAAAATCGCTATTAAAAACAATAAAACTAAAATAAATAGAGTTAACCAGTGCATTACTCTAATTGAATTTATGATGAGAGTTAATATAGAAGTATCAGGACCAAATATTACTCCTTTATAATCGGGATTTATGAGAGGAATAATAAGAAAAAGAAAAAAACTATAAAAAGTAGCTCCTATAAGAGGTAATTTCCAAAATCCTGCCTTTTTTTTATAATGGTTTTTTAAAATTTCCATCCATCTTGCTATACCATTTATTATTATGAACATAATTAGCCCTACAAAAATACCAAAAAAGAATAAAAGTGGGATTAAATCAAAATAATTAATTTTTTCAATTTCCTTTAAATTTATTTCAATCAAAGGTTTGAATTCAAAGAACAAACTAAATATTAAGAATGCAATAATCGAGGCAAAAATAGAAGGTAATAAAGACCCATATCTTAAATGATTAGAATAAGGTAATTCGGCACAAAATAAAGCACCACTAATAGGAGCTCTAAGAATTGCTCCTGTGCAAGCACTTGCTCCTATAAAATAATAATCATCTAAATCTAATTCATGTCTTTCAAATTTTTTTGCAATTAAATGCCCTAAATTTGCTCCAATCAATAAACCGGGTCCCTCTTTGCCACACACCATCCCTGAACCAAATGTCCATGAAGTCGCGAATGTCTTACTTAATAATACGGGGAGTCGATCATACGCAAATTCTTCCATTGTAGCTTCTGCGACAAATTCGGCAGCACCTGATCCCATAATTAAGAATAAATTTTTTTTAATTCCTTTTTTTACCAATAAACTTGTTAAAGCTCCTGCTATTATAGGAGAAATAAAATAAGGGATATATGAAAAACCAAGTTTGAAAAAATTCAAAAGATAGTTAAATCCGACCATAACAAAACCACATATGGTACCCAATATGCAAGAAATAATTAATATTATAATATATCTTGAATACCAAGTAGTGTAAATATTCGAAACTTTTTCCTTATTAATGAAATTCTCTTCTTGTTCCATTTTTTAGGCAATTATCTGTATAAATGGTTATTAAAATATTTTTGTTCAAAAATAAATATCTTTTATAAAAAAGTATCAATCTGAAAATTAGAATTTATATTATTTTTTATTTAATATAATTAAAATTCATCAGAAGATTCTTTTAAGTTTATTTTTTTACCCATTAACTCATTTACTTTTTTGATAACTTCCTCAGGATTATTTGCTTTATAAATTATGTCAGGACGGCGATCATCGATCTTTTCCCCGGCTAATTTAGCAGACCAACCTTCAATACTTGATAATGCAATAACAGGTTTCTGATAAATCCATGCTAACGCAATTTCGGTTAATGTCCCTGCTTTACCTCCGATAGCAACACAAACGTCTCCAGATAAAACCACAACGATGTTTCTTGCTTGAGAAAAAGGAACCGGTATTGCAATGTCCACATATTTATTTGCTGCACTTTTTTCTTTGAATGGGATTATTCCAATCGTCAATCCATTCTCGTCCTTAGCTCCTTTACAAATGGCTTCCATAACTCCTGTTAATCCCCCACAAGACACAGCATAATTGTTTTTTGCCAATAATCTCCCAATCTCAACCGTCATCTCTTCGGTTTTTTGATCAATTTCACTAGCACCGATGATGGACACTATTCCTCTACATTGTTTTTTAAAATCAAAATTCAAATTTGTGGAGCCTCTCTATATTGATATTTAATATTTGTTTTTAATAATTAAAATTAATTCATTTTTAATAATATCTTTCAAATTGAATTATCTATTGTTAAGAAATAAATAAATAATCTTTTTTGTAAAGTTCTTTTTTAAAAATTTTTTTTTGATTTTCCACTCAAAACAGTAGATTTGGCAAATCCCCGAATTTTTGCGATATTAATCAAATCATTTAAAATCGCAGAAGCAGCTTCAAATCCTCCCGCTCCCCTTCCCATCAAAACGATTGGTCCAGCGTAATCCGTCATTAATTCAATTACATTTAATGTACCTGAGATATTTAGGGGAGAATCATTTTCGATCAACCGGGGTTCTACTATTAAAAGATCATTTTCCGCAATTGCTAAGTGTTTAATTACATAACCATCAGATTTAGCTAATTCTATTGTTTGGGGTGTTATATCAGTGATACCTCTAACTTGTACATCTTTTATTGATTTAGACCATCCGAGTAATTCATTTGCTAATATTACCAATTTTCCAGCAGCATCCCGGCCATCAATATCTAAGCTTGGATCTGCTTCTGCATATCCTAATTCTTGCGCTTCTTTTAACGCAATATCAAATGGAATTCCCTCAGTAGTCATTCGACTGAGTATGTAATTACTTGTACCATTTAATATCGCTTTTATTTGAGTTATAGAATTTCCAATTAGATTTTTCTTTATTGATAAAATTGGAACACAACTCGCAACAGTAGCTTCATAACTCACATAACAGTTATTCTGATCAGCTAACTTTTTAATTTTATCATATTCCAAATAAAAAGGTCCTTTATTTGAAGCAACTACATCTATTCCATTATTTAAAGCAACTAAAATATGCGATAAAGCTGGTTCTCCAGTTTCGGGATTGGTGGGTGTTGCCTCAACGCATGTATTTATCCCTATTTTAGGAATTAAATCATTCGTAAAACTTATTCCTTCTCTCCAAAATGGTAGTTCTCTATACTTAGTTCCCTTTTTTAAAAGTATCTCTATGTCAATCCCATCTTCCTTTATTAAAGCACCATCATATTCAAAAATTGCAATCACTTTATAATTCAAATTAAAAGTTTTTTTAAGAAATTGCCTTTTTTCTTTTAAAATTTGAAGTAAACTCGCACCGACATGTCCATATCCTATTAAAGCAATTTTTATATCCATTTTGTTCACTGTGAAATCAGATATTATACATATTTATTTCAATTTGATTGATACATAAATATATATAAATATTTAAACCTTCAAAATAAATTTTCATATTTAATTCATTTTATATTGAAAAACTCAAGAAATTCATTCGAATTGACAAAGGCAAAAAAACAGAATAAGTATCAAGCAATTTGTAATAAAAAATATATTTTTTTTATCTCATAGTTATCGATTTCTCGAATAAGATCAGACTATAAAGAAAAAAAAAATTAAAGAATGCCGGGTGATGAGTCCTGATTAAATTTAGCCCATGGTGGAATTCTATTTCCACATTCAGGGCAAAAAGTTAAACCTTCCTCAATAAGTTCTTCACAGTCGGGACATTTAATCTTACCGCTTGGAATCTGGTTTTTTTTAGACTTCTTTTTTTTTTTGTTAGTCAAAATTATCTCAATTTTATTAATTAAAAGTTAAGATCTAATTAAGAATAAATTTTTCTCTTTACAAATTAAAGATACTTCCTTTATTAGGTCGTTTTCAGTCATCGACTCTGGATAGACTAATTTCAACTTTACGTTACTAACATCACTAATTTCTGTGAATTTAGCCTGCAATTCTGGAACCTTGATATTTTTTAACGCCAGACGTTTTATTGTATCAACGATATCTGTGTCAAACACATGTCCAGTTAATAATATAACTAAATGTCTTTTTTCTTTTTCACCTACAGTTAATTTTTCAATCTGAATGTTCTTTTCATTCAGCTCTTTTTTGATATTTTCTAAACTGGTTTCCATCAATTCATATGGAATCTCAAAATTAACACTTACTGGAATCATATTCTCTTTTTTTCTATCATGGAAATGTAATATTCCATAGATATTTCCATGATTATTAGAGATAGGTTTAATTAACTCTATTAAAGTTCCAGGTGAATCTGGTATTAAGCATTCTAGAAATATCATTTAATTATACTAAAATTTATTACGATTTATTTTTATCCATTTATCACTTAAAATTTGATAACATCAACCGATTTATTTTCATTTCCCTCGTTAAGTCTTAACAGATTTTTATTTTTTATAATTTTTCCTATGATGCTTGCATTAAGTCCATAATCCTTAAAAATTTCCAAAATCTTTTCGCAATTTTTTTCTGGAGCAGTTAAAATAAATGATGTTGTTAAGTACATTTTGGTATAAATTTCTATGGTATAGTCTAATTCCTTTAATATCGGAGGAATTACTATTTTATTTATATTAATATTTGCTCCTACTCCTGAATATTGAATTAATTGTAATATTGTACCGAATATCCCACTATTTGAAATATCTTTGGATGAATGAGCGAGATGGCTCTGTGCAATGATATTCATCGCTTTTCTTTTCCGTAGGACATTTTCAGAATTTTTGAAGGTAGTTGTATCAAAATAATATCTACTAGCCTTACCAACTTTTCCTTCAAAATCAACCGCCAATATTATCTTATCATTTACTTGAGCGTTACGGGCTGAGATATAATCATTCTTTTTAATTTCCCCTATCACTGTTGAACTCAACTCATATGTTTTTCCACGAGCTTTTGTGTGACCTCGTATAATGGGAACATGGAACTTTTTTGAAGCATCACAAATTCCCTCTAAAATTTTTTTTCCCTTGTCCTCATCTTCATATGATATTATCAGACTTGCAGCTAATGGAAATCCCCCACATGCATATATATCATCAATACTGACCAATATGGCGCTAAATCCTGCACCATAGGGAAAATTTTCTATGAAATCTGTTCTAATTCTGTCAGTAGTAACTAAAATATAACTCTCATTAAAATTAATTGCAGCCGAATCTTCACCTATATCAGAATGTATACGAGTTAAATTTTTAAAGGAATTTACATCAACAAAATCAATAATAGGAGCTAGTCCTTTTTTTTCAAGGATATTTTCATTATTCCTAATACTATCAACAATTTTTTCAAGCATCTATAATTCTTATATAAAACAATTTATAATTATCTTTTCTTTAAAATAATATAAGCGTTTTAAATTTTAATCATTTATAAAGCTCGGAGTAATGGAAGAACTCATCGAAAAATCAGTCATAAAAGGGCTTCTCTTTTCAGCTTTTGATAAATTTGGCCCCCAACCTATTTACATGTTCCCTAAAGAGGTTTCTGAAGAGGAGGCAGAGCAATTTAGACTACAAAATATAATTAGATTAAGTTACAGAGATTATACTCAGATTTCTATAAAAAATCTTAGTATGATGGCGGGAGATCAAGAATTCATTGATGTAGATAAGGACTCAGAAAAATTACCTTACTTTGCAATATTACCTTTTCCTGATTTTAATCTTACATCTTTGACAATCTTTCATTTTATTAAATTTAAGAAGTCTAAAGAGCCTCAAGAACCCATCGCAGCAGCATTTTCGATTTTAGTAGACAGAAATAGGCGGAGTTTTTTATATAATAATTTAAATCAGCTTAAGTCTCTTGTATTTAACTTTCTTTTAAAATTTGATAAAGAAATTTCAAATGGATATAAATCTTCTGAATTAATTGAACCAGTCTTTAAGGAATTACTGTTAAAATTGATTGAAATTGAAAAAAAACCTTATGCTCCAATTACGCATGCGACAAGAATAAAAGTTGTCTTTGCAGGGTTAGATGATTCGGGTAAAACATCGTTTTTATTATCTGTTGATAGAAAATATTCTAAATTAATTGGCTTAAAACCTACTGTAGGAGCTAATGTTTCATCAATACAAGCACTTGGAGCATCTATTTTTCTTTGGGATTTAGGAGGACAAATAGCTTCAAGGCAAAAATATTTAACTAAGTCTCAAATCTATTTATATGAAACAGATCTACTTTTTTACTTTATTGATATCAAGAATAAAGCCCGTTTTGATGAAAGTATAGAATATTTTCAACAAATTAAAATTGCATTAAAAGAATTTAAGATGGATACCCCTATCATATTTATTTTATCTAAAGGAGACAAGGATATTATAAATAACCAAGAAATCAAAGAAAATATTCAATTTATAAAATCAAAACTAATTGAGCTTATCCCTAATAAGAAGCCTGAAATATTTATAACCAGTATCTTTTCAATATTTAGCATTTTGCAAGCTTTTTCTTCGGGTATTTCAAAATTAAGTCCCAATAGAAAATTAATTAATCTAATTCTCAAAAAATTTTCAAATCGTGCTGGTATTTCGTTATCTTTGTTATTAAATAATGAAGGATTGGTACTAGCAGATTTTTTATCGGGTGAACTATTTAGAATATCAGAAATCCAACTTGCTGGAGAAGGTTCGGATGAAGAAAAAATAAGAAACATATTTGAAATTACAGCACCTCAGTTTACTTTATTATTTAAAATTTTTTCAGAATTTCGTGCTTTAAAGCAAGATGAAGCTATTTTTAAAATTGCAGATTCTATTATTCTATTTAAAAAAATCAGAATTGGTAATTATAATTTCTTTGTTCTCTTTTTAATGGATGAAGAAATTAAAAAAAAGCGGATAAATGAATTAATGCCAGATTTCATGTATCGAACTAGCGATTTACTTTTAAGATACATTTCTTAAGAGATTTAGAAAATCTTCTTAAAAGGTGTTTGTTCAGATATATGTTTCCTTAAAATCCTTTTTCTATAATATGCATTGATACCCGAAATCATAGCAATAGAGGGAACGACACATTTAGCAAATTTAACTGGACCAAATAATATAAAATCACTTCCCGCATCGGCACAATAGGTCATAATAGAGGTTATGGCCCCACATCTGGAACTTTCTCCATACTTTTTAACATAATCCCAACCATATATTGCATTTGCAGGTGCAAATCCAGTCGGTAAGCCCAACTCCTCTTTTATTAAGTGAGTTGTTTCTACATTTATCGCTACAGACGGTAAGTCTAAAACAGCAGTGTCGACAATTAGGTTTTTAATGCTGGCTTTTTTAGCGCTAACCAGCAATTTTTCTTGCAATAAATGTAGTTTTTGATGTGGAAAAATATATCTATTTCCAAATGTTAAAAGGACAGCATGTTTAACTCCAATTTCCTTAAGTTTGTTCAAACTTTCGGTTGATGTATTCTCATCAATACTATTTAAAATCGCTCTCTCTAGTAATCCGATCTCTTTTAGACCTTCCATAGCAGGAATTCTACTAGTGTCGTTTAGTCCATCGACTAAAAAGGGACAATCCGTTAAATCTGCGATAAATTCACATTCTTTTATTAATGCATCAGGATAACTTCCAACTACGTCGATTATTGCCGGCATATCTGTATCTTTAACGACTTCTATAAATTCATTGACTTCAGTTTCAACAATATTTTTATCGAATTTTCCAGTTTTTTCATCTAATAATGCAGGATGTTTCGCATAAAAAACAGTACCAACCATTACTATTGGATTTTCACCAGGTTGGCCTCCAATTTTAATATTCCCAATCTGAATTACTTTTTGTTCTGTTTTAAATTCTAACATCATGGATCAATAATTCTTATTATTTATTGAATTTATAGAATTCTTAATTTTCTCCTTAATTCACAAACATTAAAAAAATCATTTAAAAAATATGTAATTCTATCTAATCATCAAATTTAGTACTGGAATGCTCCTTATCATCATCAAGCTCTTTTATATCTCTAAGCTTCTTACCTACTAAATTTCCCGTATATATGATTGAAATGATAAACTCGGGAATCTACTTATGGAGTAAAAGAATTATAATTGCTGCTATAAAATAACTCGCAGCACTAATAGAGTAATGAATATTTATAGGGATGGACATCTAAATCACTATTTTAAAATATGAGCTAAAGGCTTTAGATTTTCCCCTTATATCATGGTAAATATAGATTTATTTTGAGAAGATATAATAAATTCTTACGGAGCCAGAAATGTTAACTATATTGAAAATTTAAAAGAAAAAGAAGAATATCGCACTTAGTTAACCTTAATTATCTTAATTTTGTTTATGTTTCTTCTCAGCTACTTTTGATACAAAAGGTTCCTCCCAATTTAACATCTCTTTAAATTTATTGTTACCATCTACGGGTATTCTTAACAAATCTCCTTCGATTATATATCCGAATTTTTTTGCCCATGGAACCATTTCAGTTTGGTAAGTTTTCTTTTTCATTCCTAAGACTTTTCTCATTATACTAAGGGGCACTTCATTGGTCTCGTCAACCATTTCAGCTACATAGTCCTTACGATTATCCTTAACTCTTTTATCCACTAAAGCACCTCCATATATTATTGAAAGAATGAATTCGGGAATCCACTTGTGAAGTAAAAGAATTATAATAGCTGCAATGAAAGAACTAGCTGCGCTAATGGAGTAATGAATATCTTCCCATGCATATCCAATGTAATACAAATAGATTTGAATTATCATTCGAATGATATTTACTACATAAAATATTACTGACGAAATTATTAATGCCTTTGTTTTTCTCCATATGATATCTTCTTTCGTTTTAGGATCTTGAGAATGGGGGATACAAATAATTATTCCTGCAAAAACACATATGGCTTGTACACCTGTACAAAAGGTTTGAAAATAAATATTACCTTTGCCGGGAATGATAAAACTCCAATGATGGGTACCAACCGGGACATATTTCGATTCTACTCCCATATTAAATAATAGATTTAAGAAAAAAACTGTTTGCTTAACTACTATTTCATGGAGCCAGTAATTCATAGGGGTATCAAAAAATTGATATATTCCATATGATAAGAGAGGGGCTCCAACAGCTAATATAATTAATGACCTTACAGTAAAAATGTAAGTTTTCCCGTTAAATTCGATTACTGTTTTCTTATTACTGGAACCATCAGTTTCTTTTTTCTTATTAAGAGTGATTTGCAGTTGTCCATTATCATTTGTTTTAATAGCGTTATGCTTAGTATTAGCAATTTTAAGGTAAAAATGAAATCTATCAACTAAAATATAATTAAGAATTATTAATAGTGGCAACATGACAATTCCCATGTTATATTTCGCATTTGATTCCATAAAAGGAATAGTGAATCCCATTATAAATGCAAATAATAAATTTAGAGATAAAAATAACCAGATCAATGTTTTTTCATATAAATTCGAATTATTATATTCTCTGTTTAAAAGTTCCATAATCAAAAAATTGAAAACTATTAATCCAAGAATTCCAACAAGTCCAATTAAAATAGCCGAAGATGTTTCTATTACTGGAATTGCTAATCCTATAAAAAACGCAAGAATTAAATTAATTGATAGTATTATCCATAAGATAATTTTTTTCTTGATAATAACATCCATGATCTTTCTTATTATTGATTTTTTTGATTCACTTAACTATTAAATAACGATAAATTTGTATTTAGAAAAAGTGTTGCTTTTATTTAATATTATTTTTAATTATAGTCAAGAAGTAATATTAAATATGAATTGAACTTTATATTACTAGATATTGTTTTTGAGTTATAATTAGATTTTAACGTTCTATCTAATGGAAATTAACAAGAAATCCAAAGAAAAAGCAAGGAGCTTGATGTATACAATTCAAAATATTGTAGTTAAGGCAGATTTACATCTAGATCTGGATCAAAATCTCGATCTTGAAAAAATATCAAAAGAAATAGAGAATGTTGATTTTGATAAAAAACGTTTTCCTGGATTGTTTTTAAGAAGATTAGATCCTAAATGCGTAGTTATAATTTTTAGAAACGGTAAAATGAATTTAACTGGTCTGAAATCTTTTGAAGATATCGATATAATAATATCGCGAATCATAGCGGAGCTTAAAACTAAAATTAAGATTAAATTTGATATGAGGTCAGTAAAATATGAAATTGTAAATATTGTAATAACCGCCGAGCTTGATGATAAAATAGATTTGAATTTGACTACAATTCGACTTGAAAATACGATATATGAACCAGAAGTTTTTCCCGCCTTGATTTATAAATCAGTTGCTCCAGTTAAATGCGTTTTTCTGGTTTTTAGTAATGGAAAAATAGTTCTCACTGGAGTAAATAACAAGGAATCTATTGAACCCGCGTTAATAAACTTTGGAAAATTACTTAAAACAAAGCAATTGTTTATGAAGAATTAACTTCATTTAAAGACTAAAGATTACTAATTTCAGATTTTAAATCTTTCATTATAAATGATTTTAATAAATTTATGGTATGTAATAGATCTTGATATTCAATAACTTCTACATTAGTGTGCATATATCTTAAAGGTACTGAAATCAATGCACATGGTATCCCAGATTTTGTCACTTGAATTGCCCTCGCATCAGTAGGAGTTGGGCGAGGTTCAGCGATTAAAGTAAATGGTATACTTTCTTCCTTTGCCGTATTAATCAATAACCTAGTAAGTTTGGGATAAAGATTTGGCCCTATCCTTATTGATACTCCAGAACCTAATGAACATTCATGATATTTTTCCTTATTTATCCCTGGAAAGTCTATTGCATGAGAGACTTCAACTACTACTCCAATATCTGGTGAAATTTTGTAAGCTCCTGTGCTTGCTCCTCTTACACCTATTTCTTCTTGAGCCGCAAATTCAAAAATTAAATCTTTATCTAACTGTTTTGTATCTTTCGATAACTCCATTATAAGCCTAATAAGAACAAAACAGCCCGCCCTATCGTCGAAAGACTTTGAGCATATTCTTTTGTTTCCTTTGAAGGCCATACAATCTTGTTTTAAAACAATATAATCTCCAACCGAGATAATTTTTTTAACCTCATCGGCACTTGACATTCCAATATCAATAAAAAGTTCTTCCATCTTAATAGGCTTTTTTCTCTCTTCTTGTTTTTTTAAATGAATAGGTATTTCTCCAATAATGCCTAGTATTTCTTCACCTGAGCTAGAATGGATAGTTACTTTTTGACCAGGGAGAATTCGGGGATTCTGACCTCCTATCTGTGAAAAACGTATAAATCCATTTTTATCAATATAACGTATTATAAATCCTATTTCATCCATATGAGCATCTAATAGAATTTTTAGTTTTGAACCTTCTATCTTAGCTTTTCCGATTATAAACCCAAATAAATTTCCTAAGACGTCTGTTTCGATTTTATCGCAATATGGCTCAATCAATTGCTTAATATAATGACGAATTTCATTTTCATCTCCACTGCAACTTTGGATTTCAGTAAGTTTTTTTATAATTTGAAAATCTGTTTCAAATAACATATATATAATATACTCCGTGTTATTCGTAAGTTATATATTATTAATATATAATTTTAAATCTTTTATTATAGATAAAGATAAAATTTTTTTTCGATGATTAATTTTGAATCTTTAATAAATCTATTCTTTAGATATTATCTTGAAAATCTAAAAGGAGAGATATGAATTGACTGAAAATAACCAAGAAAATCAAAATTCTAAAGAGAAAGAAAAGGTTAAAAAGGAAGAACCTGTAGATGAACAGGCTGAACCAGAAAAATCAAAAGCGAAATTTACATTTAAATGTACGAGATGCGATAAATGTTGTCTTGCTAGAGGCCCTATCCCTATAACACTTTGGGATTTGGAGATGTGGGCTCGAACTGGAGTAATAGCAAATTTTCTTCCTTACTTGGATGTATATGGTAAGCCTGATGGTGTTTTTGACCTAATTTTAAAACCATTAGCCCCACAAAAAAAGGATGAGGAAAAATCACCGAAAGAAACGCTTACTGGACCTCCTATTGATGAATTATTGGAAGAAAAATGTCCACTTTACAATACGGAACAAAAAAAATGTTTAATCTATGAAAATCGTCCGTTAAGTTGTCGAACATACCCATTAGAATTCGATGGAAAAAATTTTACGGTTGTTGATGTTGAATGTCCAGGAATAGGGCAGGAGGGTATGACAAAAGATGAATTGAAAGAAATGAGAGATATAGCAAAGTTGATGAATTATGAGCTCACTCGAATGCGAATTGCATTACCTGTCTTAAACCAAATCATAAGTAATAATTTCATGAAAATTTTGATGCAACAACAAATGGAAGCTATGAGCAAGATGTCTGATGAAGATAAAGCCAAATTAGATGAAATTTTCAAAAAGGATCAACAACAAAGCTAATTTTTTTTTAAATTTTAGATATAAGATTATTTTTTTTTATCTTCATTTAAATTGTTTTTCACGTCTTTTTGATCCATGATTAATTTTTTTATATCTTCGAATTTCATAATTGCCCCTTTTGGTACAAATTCAAAGTCTGGCTTAGATTTAAACTTCTCCTCTAATAAAAAGGATGTTTCTGCTTTAGGTTTTCCCTTCTGGGGTTTATCGAATAAAAATAAGCTTTTCCTTTCAATTCTCTTTTTTTGAATGTAATAACCAATAATCCCCCCGCTTATTATACCTAATGATGTGCCAATTATTATTAGACTTATATAATAAGTTTCTTGAACTTTAAATTCGTTCGAGTCTCCATTATTTTCATCATTGTTATTCTCTAAATTATTAAGAGTTTCTGGAGCTGGTATTTCATTTTCATATTTATTTCCTCTTATAATATTCCCGTAAGACCAGAATTGATAAATACTAACATTATTCCCAACCAAATAATTGAAAGTGATAAAGTTGTTATTACTCATAATTAAATTAATTCCGTTTTGATTTTCATTTATTTTATTGCCCGTTATATTATTACTATTACAAAACCAAAAAGATATACCATTTATCTCGTTATAATTAATCTCATTTTTTAAAATTAAACAGCTATCACTTCTCCAGCTATAAATTCCATTGTAAGAGTTGTAATTCACTATATTTTGCGAAATATTATTATTGGAACACTGAATCTGTAGAATACCATACCCATTATTATATGAACAGTTGTTATTAACTATTTTCCCATTATTAGTATTGATTAATTTGATACCTGAACCCCAATTAAAGATTGACCAACCAGAATTGTAAAGTATGCAATTTCTTATTATAAAATGAACATTAGAATTTCTAATTATAATACAACTTCCAGAATTTTTTCCGTTTATAATCACGTTTTCAATAATATATGGATCTTCCAAAGTTCCGCTTCCATAACACCAATTATATTTTGAAGAAATTTTTTCCCAATTACAATTGGATCGGCTATTATCAATATATATTGGAGCCCTTGTAAGATTCCAGAATCCTGAATTTTTCAAATGATTTGGACTCCTATTAACCTGTTTATTATCTTTATTCTTATGGGGTCCATCCCTTATAATCTCTGTTTTAATAAAAGTGAGAGACAAAAATAAGTTAATAAATAAAAGAAAAATAATTAATGAATTTTTCTGTCTTATCTTTAGCCTCATTTAAATTGCCGAAAGATATAAGTTTATTATATGAATTGATTATATTAGAATATATATGATTATTATGTTATCTTAAACTGTTATTATATATCATTATGCCATGATTAGTAAATATATTTGAAATTCACAATATTTAAATTTTTAATATGAACGAATTAATAATAAAAAATTCAAAAATTAAGTTAGTCCAAGGAGATATAACAGAATTAGATACTGATGTAATTGTTAATGCTGCTAATGCGCAATTAATTATGGGGGGTGGAGTAGCAGGTGCAATTCGACGGAAAGGTGGTCCTAAAATTCAAGAGGAATGTGACAAAAAATCTCCTACATTCGTAGGAGGGGCTGTTATTACTACCGGGGGAAATTTAAAAGCGAACTATGTAATTCATGCTGTTGGGCCAAGAATGGGAGAGGGAAATGAAGATGAAAAATTGAAAAATGCTACATTAAACAGTCTAAAATTAATGGATGAACATAACTTAAAGTCAATTGCATTTCCAGCAATTTCTACAGGAATATTTGGCTATCCTATTGAAAGATGTGCAAAAATAATGATCGCAACAGCGAAAGATTATTTATCAACAGATACTCAGATGGAAGAAGTGATTTTTTGTTTATTTACATCAACTGACTTTCAAGTATTTGAGAAAGAATTACACTAGAACATGCATTTTCTCTGATTTCTTCTATTGGTAAAAATCTTATTAAAAAAATTTTATATTTAAATGAATTTGTTCTTAGTTTTTTTGTATCATGAACCATTACAATTTTCTATTTCATTAATTTTTTAAATACCTACTTTATCAAGATTATAAAAAGTAAATATCAATATCTGAACTGTCATATCTTTAGGGGATATATTTATAGAAAGCTAGTTTGGTAATCTCGATGATAAGCATGGATAGAAGTGTTAATAATCCTAGAATGTTAGAAGTTTTGGGGATTGGCTTAATCAAAATTACTTTCGAAAACATTGAGTCAGTAGATTATAGCTCGGAAGTGCTTTACCAAATTGGTATTGGAATGCCTATGATACAAAATATATTACATCTTTTCAAGATGGAGATTATTAAAAAAGATAGTGGAAATTCCATTATTCCACTAGATGATTTTTCAGTATTTCTTAATTTTTTCAAGAATAAAAAAGAATTAGAGAAATTAATTTTAATATATCTTTATGAAAAAGAAAGTCCTTTACAATATTCTGAATTATATTTACATTCTAAAAGTATTATCAAGTTTTGCTGTGATAATCATTCTATCAATGAAATTAAGGATATTATTAAAAACTCAATCGAAATACCATTAGGAGAGGGAATAATTGGTATTTTTGTTATAGATACCGCGGGATGTCCACTTTTTACAAAAATTATGGGAAAAAGGACAGATATTATTGATGGAGAGGTTCAAATAGGAGGTTTTATTTCGGCACTTTTTTCTTTCTCACAATTTGTTATAGGTAAAGAGACTGGTGGAAAACTTAAAGAGATCAATTTCGGAAATCAATTATTTTATACCATAACTAAAAAAAATATTATATTTGCATTCTTAGTTGAAAAAGTAACTCCACTTCTTAAAAGATATATGTACCTAATAGCAGATGAATTTTTGGAAGAATATAAAGACCATCTTGAGAATTTTAATGGAGATATCACAGCATTTTATAAATTTGAAAAGAATATTAATAGATACTTTAATATTTAAGAAAATGTAAGTAAAAAAAGTGTATTATAAGTAAAAAAAAAGGGGATAAAATTTTGCAAGAAGGATATTATACTCAAGGAGATAAGCTTTCGGTTATCTTATTTGAAACAGAAAGAGAACAATTTGCGATTAATATATACGATACCAAAGAAATAATAATAGCGGGCCAAATTAGAAAATTGCCTCAAAGTTATGATTTTATCGACGGAATTTATAATTACAGAGGGGAAATAATACATATCGTAAATTTGAGCAAAAAATTAAATCTGAACGAATATAAAATACATAATTCTAATAAAAATGAAGAGAAATATAGTTCAGAGCAAAAATATATCATTATTGTTAGTGTAAATAATGTCAATACAGGATTTTTAGTTGATCGTATTTTAGATATTGTAAATATCGATGCTAATTTAGTTGAAGGTTTAAGTCCAATATTCCAAACTAGTGTTGGGATTGAATATATAAAAGGAATTATTAAGTTTAAAGATAGACCTAGAATTTTGCTCGATTTGAGTAAAATATTAACCGAAATAGAACAAACCATTATGGATAAACAACAAACTATAACAAAATAAAATAAAAAAAGGAGTTAAAAAAATGTCAAAAAATAATAAAAGTAAAATTTTAATTGTCGACGACGCCCAATTTACACGTAATATACTAAAGAACGTCATCTCTAAAACAAATTATGGAGAAGTTGTTGGTGAAGCTAAAAATGGAAAGGAAGCAATCGCTATGTACAAGAAATTAAAGCCAGATTTGGTTACCATGGATTTAGTAATGCCAGAAAAGGGCGGCATTGAAGCAATTGAAGAACTTTTAAAAGTTGATCCTAAAGCTATAATTGTAGTAGTATCCGCATTAGGCCAGGAAGCGTTAGTGCTTGAGGCGGCAAAAAAAGGAGCTAAGGATTTTATTCAAAAGCCTTTCAAAACTGAACAAATTATAGAAGTTATGGAACGAATTCTAAAATTAAAGGATAAGAAATAATTCTATAAACAAAAAAGATATAAAGGGGATTAAATGGCAACTAAAGAAGATATTCAGCTGTTTATAAATGAATCCGAAGATCTTATCCAAAAAGTAGAAGATGAAGTTCTTAAGTTAGAAGAAAATCCTCGCAATACAAAACCAATCCAAGAACTTTTTTTTGCATTCCATACTTTAAAAGGATTGACTGCTATGGCAGGTTTTAACAATGTTTCTAAATTTTGCCATTTTTTAGAAGATTTTTTGAATAAAGCTAAAAATAACAAGGTTTCACCAGAAAAGATTAGTAGCTTTACTTCAATATTTTTTGAAAGTCTTGATGTTCTTCGAACAGTAGTGACCAAAGTAAAAAAGGGCGATAACACAGATATTGACGTAAAGTTTTTAGAAGAAATAAAAGATACATTCGAAGATTTTGATAATGAATATGAAATTACCTTTATTAAACCAATTCCTCAAGATAAAATAAAACAAACATTAAGTGCAAAAAATAATAACTATTTCAAGATATATATTAGATTACAAGCTACCTGTGTATTTAAAAAAGTTAGATTATTTATTATTTTTAGGGCTCTAAATGAAATTGGCCAAATCTGTTATAGCAATCCCGAGCCTAGATTATTAGAAATAGGAAATTTTGACAGAGATTTCGAAATCTACTTTATTACTCCCAAAACTTCAGCACAAATTTCTCAAATTTTAGAAGAGATTCTTGAAATTGATAACAAGGTTATAACTGAATTAACACGTGAGAAATTCGAACCACTTCTCACTAATTTTAGCATTAAACAACAGACTGAGAAAACGTTAGCCAGTAACATAGAAAGTCAAAAAGTAGATACTTATGAGGAGGAATTTATTGACGGGGAAATTGAACCCGTTTCTAAGATAGTAGACGATTTTCAAAATGAAAGAACAACTATATCAAGAATTAAAGTGGATATTGACACACTGGAGAAATTAATGGATTATTTTGGAGAATTAATAATAATTAAAAATCAAATTAGTCAAATTCTAAAAGAGAGACAAGAACAAGAGATAAGTATACTTTTTGATAATATTGATAAATCTCTACTTGATATCCAAGAAATTATTTTTGATTTAAAACTTGTCAGAGTAGAATCAACTTTTAGGAAATATAAAAGATTGGTACGTGATGTTGCAATAGAAACTGGTAAAAAAATAAAATTCATCTTAGAAGGCATAAATGTGGAAATGGACAGAAAAATTTTAGAGGAACTCAATTCACCACTCATTCATCTTCTTAGAAATGCAATTTATCATGGAATTGAATCGCCAAAAGAGAGAATTTCCAAAAATAAGAATGAGACGGGTATTCTGAAACTAAAGACATATCGTAGAGCAGGCTTAATCTATATTGAAATCTCTGATGATGGAAAAGGGATTAATTATGATAAGATAAGAGAAAATATTGTTAAAAAAGGTTATTACACTCCTAATGAGGTGCAACTTCTTTCAAATGAAGTTTTAAATAAATTTCTTTTGATGCCGGGTTTTTCAACTCTTTCAGATGCAGATTTGATTTCAGGACGAGGAATGGGCTTAGCTATAGTTGATGAGAAGGTTAAAAAATTAGGTGGTTCTTTTCAGATTTTTACGGAAAAAGGCATTGGCACTAAATTCACAGTTATTGTCCCATTTAGTAGGGCAATTATCAAAGCCCAGTTATTGAAGATTGCTGGTGATATCTTCGCAATTCCTACAGAAAATATTAAACAAATCTATTTTTATAGCCCTGAATTAGTGGAATATGTTGAGGAGGTAGAATTTTATAAAATCAACTCTAAGGATGATACACTTTATAGTATGCTACCAATAATTCAATTGGATAAGCTTTTAAAATTAAATAGTAATGGTAAAGCAAAGAAAAATTCACATACAAAACTAGCCATTTTATGCCAAAAAGACGAAAACTCATCAGCAATATTAGTTGCTGATGAAATTCTCGAACAAATTGATGCGGTGGTAAAGCCTTTTCAATCAGAATACTCTATTACAGATCATATTTCAGGTTCAACGATCTTGAATGATGGATCTATTTGTTTAATCCTTGATGTTTTTAACATCATTAACTCTAAATTAAACGAACTACAATACTCACAATTAAGTGATATTTATTAAAATTAACAAAAAAAGATGTAATAAAAAATAACTAAAAAACCAAATGGAGCAGAAAAAACATGGGATTTAAATGTATTAGCCAAACTGAATTAAGGACCAAAGTTGGTACTAATTTTTTGGGAGTACCACTAAAATTTATGGAAGAAATAAAACAAGTAGCGAAATTTGAAACTAAAGAGAAAGATCAAATTTCAAAAACAGCAGATAAAATATCTGAAATTACCATATTGAATAATGAGACTTTAGAATTTCATTATGATCGCAATATGAAAAGAAAATCTGCTGATGGTTATGGTAATGTATCTATCATTAATAACTCATATAAAGATCGAATGTGGGATACCCGAATTCACATCTTAGGTTCGGAATATACCAATTTAGACGTTCAAAACGAGTTGAATCTTGGGATCTTTGAACCACAAACTAATAAAAATATTAAATATAATATTAATAATCTCGATAATTTACCTGATCCTCTTGAAATTAATGAAAAAATAGAAATATTAAATGAAGAGATAAAAATAGTTAAGGATTTCACTGAAACTTATTCAAGTAATCAAGACGATCGATATATTTTGTTATATGGCCAGGAAAGCACAGTTAAATTTATAATTACTTTACATAATGTGTCGAATTATATAATCAAAGATATTCATTCTGAAAAAGAAATCCCTAAGAATTTTTATGATTTAGATTGCTCTGCTGACTCACAAATAGATATTAAAATTAAAAACAATAAATTAACATGGATTTTAAGAGAACTAAAGCCCGGAGAGAAAAATGAATTAGTTATTGTTGCTAAAATATTCCCTGAAAAAAAAGAAGGGATTAGGACAGGGATTCTTAATATGACTTATGAATTACAAGGCTATACGGTCTCAGGAACGGATATTGCTGAATTCACAGCATATTCTCATGCAAAGCATGTCATAGATGTTGAAGAAAAAGAAACTGAACCAAATCAATGGGAATGTTCATTTATATTCGCGAATCACAGCGACTTCACTATGTATTTGAAAAATATTTTAATTACAGATAAATCAAAATCCACGAAATATATAGATTTAGATCTATCTTCAGAACATAATAATATTATTTTACGACCTGGAGATACATTTGGTACTAATAAATGGGAACTTCATGATGAAAATGAACCTAAATTTTCACGAAAGATAGTTTATTCATTGGATTATGCTGTTGAGAAAAATACAGATGTTACTTTAAAAATGGAAGATAATGTTATTGAAGTGATTGGGTTTTACTTTGAAAAAGATATTTCTCAAAAAGAAATCAAATCATTTGAAGAATCAGAATTATTTAGTAAAATTATTATTCGCAACACTGGTATTGTTCCTATTAAAGGTGTAATAATTAATGAGACAATTCCAGAAGATTTTAAGCCAAGCGTGGCTCTATCACAATTTAAATTTAAAAAATCATCAGGAGATATTAAATTGGATGATGTTGTTCTTAATATTACTCCTCAAGATGATGATCCATCCAAAGAACATGCTTTAGATTTAAAAATTAATTTACAAGAAAATCGTATACAAGATATAATAGCGATAGATGGATATTTAGAAATAATTTATCCAATTAAGGCCATTACTCCAGACTATAATAAGGCATATGAATTTCCGCTGGAAGTTAGCTGTTATTATGCGAGATATGAAAATCAGGAACAAAATGAATTACATGAATATTATGTAGTAAAGCATACTCTATCTGAGATGAAAAAACCTACCATAAAAGTTACACATAAGCGTCGGAATTTGGCAATTGGTAAAGAAATATTTCCTGGGCGTGATGCAGATGAATTCGCAATAAGCATCAATGTAAGAAATAATTCTAACGTTGAAATTAAGGATGTATTAATTACAGACACAATACCAAATTCATTTGAATTAGTTTCTTCTAATACCAAAAATAAAATTTCGAAATTAAATAAAGAAAACGAATATATAATCTCTTTTTCTATTGAAAATGTACCAGCATATCAAGAAAAAGAAATCATGTATTATCTTAAAAATATAAGCGGAAAAGAGGTTAATTATTCAGACTTAGAATCATATTTCTTTGGATAAAAAATTATTAATTAAAAAAAAAAAGAGAAAAAAAAATGACAATACAATACTATGATTTATTACAGGATAAATCCAAAAAAAGATTGTTTTATTTAGCGGGAAGTATCGCACCCCAATTTACGATAGGAGAACTTAAGATTCTTTTAGAAGATATTGCAAAGAAATCAAAATCTAGTAAATCAAATGATCTTGTTACTATAGGTAATGATTACGATACTACTGCAGATTTATCTAAACTATCTGAAAAAGAATTACAAAATCTTTATCAGATTTTTATTAGTCGCGAGATAAACGATAAATTGGCTGTAAAATGGAGGTTTTACCAATTCCTTAAATACATAAGAGATATTATCTTAGAGGAAATAAAGATTAATCTCACATCAGATATAGAAGATTCGGTGGACCTTATCGTTAAATTAGATGGAAACAGTTACATTTTTATACTATGCTATGATGTATTAGATTCTCAGAAATATTCTAAAGCGATAGAAGTGATTATAAAAACTGCTAAGTCCAGTAAAATTATTCCAGACAGGGTAATTTTCGCTTCTAATAAGACTTACCGCGATATCCCATTAGGCGGTACAATTACAATTGATAAAAAAGAACTAATTCCTGAATTATGGTTAGAGGTTAATGATGAAAATGCCCCATTCGATAGTGAAGATTTACTTATAGTTAATAATACTGATTTAAGTTTAGCAGGTTTCAATTTTACAAGTATGGAAGATCTGCTAGATTATGTATATGAATTCTCGGAAGGGGGTCAAATTTCAATATTTAGGCAACCAGATTTTTTTTCTGAACATTCTAAAGAAGAATCAGAAAAAGAACTCATATGGAAAGGAATTATGATTAAAAATGATATTTGAAAATTAAAGAGGTAATTAGTTATTATGATCGAAAATGAATATATACAAACCATAAAATTAGTAGAGATCAACGTAGATGATAGAACATATTATCTTGAAATAAAAGATGTAAGAGAAATTTATGTTCCAGAATTAATCATTCCAATACCATTAGCAGAAAAATCTATTGTGGGAGTTGCAGATATTAGAGGAAAAATTTATACAATAATTGCTTTGGGACAAAGACTTCATTCAAATGGAGATTATGTAAAGCTTACTAAAGATTCTAGGCTAGTACTACTAGAACTACAGGATATAAATCTAGCTATTTATGTCGATTCAGTTGTCAGTATGAAGGAAGTTCCAGTTTCAATTTTTCAAAATAAGTCGGCTATTATAAAGACGGAAATAGATATGAAATATATTAGATCAGTAGGAGTTTTAGACCATGAAACGTATGTTGTTTTAGATTTAGAATCACTAATTGTACCCTTAGCTCCAGATCAACAGTTAATGCGAGCCTCTCATGATTTTACTCAATTACCAGAACGTTATATTCCAGAAAGATTTCCTGCTTTAAAAAAGACTGAAGATATTATAATTCCTACTGGTGATAAATTTTATCAACCAATTGTTCAAGGTACTATGAAACTTACTCAAACGCAAAAAGATACATTACAAGAAGTAGGGAACATTGGAAGTGGAAATGCTGTCACAGCTCTTTCAAGATTAATAAATAAACGAATAGATGTTGATCTTACGGATGTTGGCATAATTTCATTAGAACAACTAGCGCTTCAATTTGGAAATTCCTCAGAAATTGTATGTGGAATCTTTTCTCATATCAGAAAACCTTCCTTATCTACAATACTACAAGTATTTGAGTTGACTCCATTAATGAAATTAATTGCAGATTTAGCAGGTAAAAAGTCAAAAATCAATCCTGATAAGGTAAAATCTAAAAAAGATCTAGATGATTTTGCTATATCTACAGTCACAGAATTTGGTAATATTCTCGCAGGACACTATGCTTCAGCTTTAGCGGATTTATTAAATACTAAAATGATTTTTGATGTTCCTGAATTTACGATGAGTAATGCGGGCAATTTGGGTGATTTCTTAGCTAAAGAACTCCAAGAGCAGTCTGAATATGTTGTAATAATAAAGACAGCAATAAAAGTTACGGATATACAAATGAAAGGGATCTTTTTCTATATACCTGACTTAAAAGCCATTGAAAATCTTTTCAAAAAATTGAATATTTACGAAAAAATAGAAAATGTTAAACCTGGAGGAGTGCTTGATAAAATCATCGATTTAGAGCTTACAGAAATTCAGAAAGATGCTTTGAGAGAGGTTGGAAACATTGGAGCAGGCAATGCTGCGAATGCATTAGCAAAAATGATAAATAAACGTGTAGATATCAACATTCCTTCAGTAGAGGTCGTTTCTATAGACCAGTTTGCTAAAAAAATGAGTAAGAAAAATGTGAAATTATTTGTCTCTTGGAGTGGCGTTCAAGGAAAGACAAGAGCAACAGTTTTGACATTATTTAAAGTTCCAGACATTACTAGTTTAACATCTATTATAATTGGTGATAATGGGAAAGAAAAAATAGATTTGAGAAAAGTGAATGCGGTTCAAGATTTTCCAGAGCTGTATATTGATGCGATGAAAGAACTTGGTCATATATTAGCTAGTCATTATACTACAGCTTTAGGGAATCTATTAAATATGAGATTGATGACCGAACCACCGGATATAAGTTTAGATACCGGTATGAAATTGTTTAAAATTTTAAATGAAGAAATTGGATTAATGAAAGAATTATCTTTAGTAATTACAACCAACGTAATTATTAAAGAATTTGAGATTCAAGGTACTTTTCTATTTATTCCAGAACTTGAGACTTTGCAAGAATTATTAGATACACTCTCAACATTTTACGATGTTTGAAAAATAAAATCTTGGAAAAAACATTTTTTTAAATTCCCTCATAAAAATCCAATTTATTATCAGTAATACTAAAAATGGTCAATGAGATGCAAGAAAACAATTATTTTGATTATGTATATAACCTTCTGCCGGAGTTGTAAATTGAATATCATATGTGTTGCCGGCAGATAATATAAATTTTGTTGATATTTCAAATAAATTACCCAAATGGATATGATAATGATGAGCATCTAAAAATATATTCCTGTT
>JBHLNT010000222.1:0-6874 GCA_048941265.1 Promethearchaeota archaeon | reverse complement strand
CATTAATAGCAACAAATCAAATTGTTGCTCAACAGATAGTTAAGAAAAGTGTAAATTTAGGTGCTGATCATATGATAATTACGAACCACAACTATATACCGAAACCATTGTTCAAATCAATAAATCTTGTAGAAGAAGAAAAGAATACTAATGTTAAGATGGTTCGAGGAAAGAAACTCTCTGAAAATTTAAGTTTATTATATGCCATTGCTACATATGCTAAAGGGTAAAAGTTATTTTTCCATTGATTTTGTTTCATGAAATCGAATTTTTTTTAATGAAAATATATACAAAATTCCTGCAATAAATTGTAAATAGATCGCGACATATGGCCAATAGTAGTTGATCCCCCAAAAAGTTGGATACCCTCTTACAACTATATAGATAACTTGCAAACCAATTATGAGAAAGAGGGGGGAGGCGATCATAAAAATCCCTCCAATGTAATAATACATTAATTTTAATTGCTGTTGCCTTTTTTCTTTTAATAATGTGAAAAAGATTAAAAAACAACTTACAAAGATAAAAATTGAAGAAATTATAGCTGGAATTAAAAATTCTAATTCCAAATCAAACGTAAATCCAATTTCACTTGAATTTAACCCGAAAAAGAGAGTAAGACCCCAAAACCAAAAGTTGTACATATAATTAGGGCTAATATGGAAAATTACTGGAGTGAATAATGAAATAACACCAATAATTCCGGAAGATAATGAGATTTTATGATGAACCGACTTCATATGGTTTAGCGATTTTTAATTTGAAGCTTTATTTGATTAATTATTAGAATTAATTAAAAATTGATTAAAAATAATATCTATCCTATAAATTCAAAAAGAAAAAATAAAATAAGTTAAAAAATTAACCTATTTCAACGTCTATTATCTTACGTTCTTCAAGTAGATCTTCTACTACAGAAGGATCTGCTAGGGTTGTGACATTTCCAATATCAGTACCGGCAGCAATAGATTTCAAAATTCCACGCACTATTTTACCACTTATAGTTTTGATTAAGGCATCAGTAAATTGTATGACATCAGGTTGGAATACTGGTCAATCTCCTTTTTTACATGCATTATTATTTCCTTAGCCAATTTAGCTGATTTTTCAACTCCTTGTATAAAAATCACATATATCTCTTTGGAATGGAAATCTAAATTTTAAATAAATTTTAAATAATTTAAATAAATAGTTAGCTTTCCTATTTAGAATTATGACAAGGTATAGTGATCTTTATATAACATTTATAGATTTGAATCCATATTTCAGAAGAAAATTATTCAAACCTAAAGATTTATATAAATGGTTTAAAGAACTTGATATAAGTAAAGAGTTAAGAGATTACAATGAATTTTTGATTTTTTTAGAATACCTCTTCAAAGAAAATATCATTACTCCATTTTTCAAATTAAGATTTCCTAAAGAACATAAATTCCACGTAAGGTTATTTAATTCGCATTTGTTATCAAATAGTTACCAATTCAATTCATGGGAAGAATTAAATAATGAAAATCTAATTTACTTTGTTGATAATGAGGATGATAGAGAGAAAGGGTTTGAAATTAAGAGAATTAAACATGAGATTGAGAATAACTTATTTGTTATAGAAGAATCCATTTATTTTTACCATCCAGTTCAATTTTTACAATTATTAACAATTTTTCACTATCTTCAAAAAAAACAGATAAAATTATTTTCAGTTGAAGAATTCTCCAAATTTTTTTGGCCACGTTGGGTTGAACTAGAAAATAATGTTTGGATTAAAAGTATAAGAAAAGCTTTTGAGGAAAAAGGTGAAAATTTCGACGAAGAAAAGTTTATCGAAGAAAAAATTAAGGAAATAAAATTTATATCAAAAAATATTCCATATATAAAACGATATTTATGGTTGGATTCTAAAAAGCTAGAATTATGGTTGAAAATTGAATCTATATTTGCTCCTCCTTTGTATAATCCTACTTCACCAAAGCCAAGAATCGTTATCAAGCGTGATATTCTAAAAGATGATGAAATAGAAGAAGCCTATAACAAAGATTTTAAAATCCAGAGAAAAAAGATTAAGAACATTTTAGAATATTTTAATCCCGATGACAAGGATATTATAAATTCATTTTTAGAAGATATTATCTACTTTATAGGTGATTATTCAGGATTTGACTCCTGGTTTGATATTTTAACGCAGATAAATGTCTTTAAAAAGGAAAAATTGAAGGGATTCCTTAATTATTATGTAAATATTTTTCAGATTAGAGAAACCTTGGAGATAATAAGATGGTATTTAGAAACAGATGAAGTCAAAAAAGCAGAATTACAACCAGAATTCTTGTTCACTGAAGAAAAAGAACGAAATATTTTTCGACAAAGTTTATTGATTGATTATGATTTACTTGCTGAAAAAATATTTATCATTTATGTTGAAGGAGAGACTGAATATTATCTATTGAAAGAATATTTTTCATTTTTCCGTCAACGAGGTCATTTCGATAAAATAGATGTTATTGATATTAAAGGAAAAGAGAAAACAGATTACACTTTTTCAAGGGCAATACAAAATTTTAAGGAGAAAAGACACTTTCTTCTTTTAGATGAAGATTCTGAAGCTGAACGTCATAGAAAGGAAAACAATTTAAGAAAGAGAGGAATCAATGAAGATAACTATCACTTTTTCCAACCTGATTTCGTATCAGAAAACTTTACAATAAATGAAATTATAACTTCATACTTAAATTACTGTGAATTTTATGATATAAATCTCCAAGATAATTATTGTCAACAATTAAAAGAAGAATTACAAAAATCTAAAGAAAATAGAAAGGGTTTTGAGGATACAATTATAAAATTCGAATCTGATTATTATGAAGAATTTAACTTCCCAAGTTTTTCCAAACCAAAATTTGCTGAAATGTTATTTCCTTTTATATTAGAAAAGAATAAGGAAATGGTATTTGAAGAAGCTTTAAAAAAATTTTATGCTAATATTAATAAACAATTAAAAAAGTATTATAAAAGAAAGGGCTGGAGAATTTCTTAAACAAATCACCAATTTCTAAACGATTTAATTTATTATTGTTTGAAAAATTGTAATACAATTTAAGGAATACTCGAATCAGAATCAGCAATATATTTCATTATTTTATAATATTCTGTTTCTTGCCAATTCTGTATTAATCCTTTATAATTATCTATATTTTTGATGGATAAAAACTTGAAAATTTCTTTACGAATAGTGTCAGGTGTATCAGGTAAATTTAACACTGTTAAAATGATTGAAAATGGTAAAATCGGTTTTCAAATTTAACAATATATAAAAGTAGAGATTCTAAATCAAATGTATTATGTTTACAAAATTCCTCATTAAACTCAGGATTTATATTAATTTATTTAATGAGAGAATTTTTGATCAATCCCTATTAATCACATTTGTAGGATTTCCTAATAAGGATTTTTTTACTTGATTCAACATTTCAATTAATAAATTAATTTTATCTCTTCTTTCTTCGATAAATTCTTGATGGGGGAGACCAAATAATGAATGAGCGTGAATATTACCCTTATCTTTAAATTCTTTAAGCCAATAAATATATTGAGGGTCTATTTTTTGAACATATTTTATAAATTTCTTTTCTTTTATCATAGATTTGAAATTTTCATACAAAATTCCAAAACTGTGATGCTGAGATGTTGTTTCATTAAAGAATTTTGATGATTCTTGTATACTATAGTAAAGTTTAAGAGAATCATAAATTAAATTTTCCAAAAGTTTTCTAGAGAGTATATACACTGAAGTAAAGAATTGATTCTTATACGTACCATTGATTTCATTAATTATATGATGATAAATATTATCTTCTAGATCTATACGATCAATAATCGTATCGAATTTTAAAGGTGAGAATTCAAAATCTTCCTTAGGAATGTATTTTTTCATTAAATTCTCATACAATACATTTAAAGGCGCAGTTAAAGATTTTAAATTAAATAATGTCGGTTCTTTTGTAAGATTCATAATTTCTTGGTAGTAGACCGAATCCCTGTCTAGATATTGACGTGTCATTTCTTTTGCTTGTAGAAGAATTTTTTCTACTCTAACTGTTTTATCATAAGATAATAAACCAAATTCATATTCTATATCAGTTAAACTTTGTAAAAATGATTCTATTTCCTCGAGAATGTCCTTTGTTTGTTTTTTAATTGTATCTATATTTTTAGGATTCAAAAGAAAAACTTCACTTTTTTTATTTATTATTAATTCATAAACTTTTAAAAAAAATTTGAACAACAAACTTATTTTCTTAAAAATTCTATTATCACACTTTAACATATAAAATCAACAGAATAATTTTTGTAGCCCAAATAAAGAGTGATTTAATTCTGAATAGATAAAAT
Source organism: Promethearchaeota archaeon (assembly GCA_048941265.1). Lineage (GTDB taxonomy): Archaea > Asgardarchaeota > Lokiarchaeia > Sigyniarchaeales > SOKP01 > LW40-45. The sequence continues at coordinate 2,488 of JBHLNT010000222.1, read as the reverse complement.
TGAACTTATTAACATAATATTAAAACCTCTACTTTTAAATAAGTGAATTACTATTTTCAATATAAAGCGACTCAAGAGTAGAATCCAATTATGAGTGATAACAATAATAAAAAACAGTTAGATTATATAAAAACCATCTTCTCTCACAATTATGGCTTAATTCAATTAGCAGATACAAAAGCAAACATTTTGTTGGGAATTAATTCGATATTAATTCCAGTTATTTTCGGTGTTATGGGGTTGAATTTTGCTTCTTTGGTAGATAGTGGTTATTTAACCCAAGCATTCTATTTGAATTTATTTTCAATTTTGAGTCTGATACCATTAGCGATCTCATTTATCTTTTCAATATTAGTAATTAGAGCAAGGTATTCAAAAGAATTAAAAAATAATATCTTCTTTAAAGAGATTATCAGTCAGGAATATAGTAAATATAAAGAAATAATCTTACGATCAGATGATCAATTCATAAAAGATGATTTATTAAAAGAAATATATAGTCTTGCAAAAATTAATAAAAAAAAGTATAAAAATTATGATTATGCTTTATGGTCATTATTAATTGGATTGCTTTTTTTAATCTTGGGATATATACTAATTATTTCTATAAATTTCATTTTAATATCATAAAATGCATATTAGAGTAGATTATTTATGAATGTCACTCATTATGAAAAAACAGTTCTATCTCAATTTCTACAAAAGAGGAGGGAACATCCTGAAGAATCAGGTAGAAAAGTACCCTTTGACACGAATCAGTTAGCCACAGGAGGAATCAGAGTGGTGGATGCAGCAGTAATGGTTTTTGATGTTGCGGGTTCAAAAAAAGCATTAAATGATTTAAAGAATAAGAAATACATTGAATGGCTTGGTATAGCATTACACTTATTTTTTCATTGCGTTGATGATTATCAAGGTGTAATTGATAAATATACTGGGGATGGTGCAATGGTTTCTTTTTCATTAGGAAGTGGTCAAGAGAGGTGTAAAAATGCAATAGATTGTGCTTGTAAAATCTCTGAGATTTTACACAAAATACTAAATCCGCTTTATGAAAAGCAAAATTATAAAATTATGAACTTAAGAATAGGTATAGATTATGGAACAATTCGAATTGAAAAAGTTGGAAAAAAAGGAAAAAGTCATTTAATCATTATAGGTGGAGCTGCAAATTATTCTAAATTACTAGAGGAGGAAGGAAAAAAACTCAAATATGATCAAAACACAACTATTTGTTTTGGTTATGATGTTTTATATAATTTATCAGAAAAAGATATAATAGGTAGTAGTGGTAACTATCTTTACAAGAAGGTTGGACAATTTTCTGGAAATTCAGAAATAGATGGGTCAACACCTTACAAGATCTATGAATATAATGGGAGATTCAGATAAGTATCTTTTTAAATTAAAGGAAATTTTAAATTAATTTTAGTAATTTCATGTTTGACAAGGATAGATGTTTTATGTATTGAAATCTTTCTTACACCCCTTAAAAATAAACTAATTTTTCTTTAAAAATTATTATTTATAAGTAATTTTTAATCATTTAATTATACGTTTAGAAAGGAATTAGGTACAAGCATAAAATTATGTTATTTAATATTAAGCTAAGGAACCATATTGCGAAATATATTAAACAAAGATTCTATGTTAGGAAATATTTAATTGCTGTTCCTTTAATGATAGAGCCTGATTTTTCTAATAACATCAATTTAGATAACATAGCAATAGAAGGTATTCATGAAAAATCTAGGTTAGATCATAAACAAATTCGCCAAACTTCAAAAAATTTTGAAAAAGAATTTGGAGAGAATATTTATAATGATGAGGAACGATTTCCAATTCCTCAATATCAAACTCTTGATGAAATAAAAGGTTATCCAAAAGAGTTTTATGACTCAAAATTACGAAGGCATATTAGATTGTCTCAAACAGTCTCAGTTTTTAATAATGGATTAATTCAAAATAATAATGGGGTATTTAGGGACATATTAACTGGAGAATCTATTAAAAAAAATAAGAAAACTCATTTACACCACGTAAATTATGATAAAAGAGATAATAGAATAGAAAATTTATGTTTTTTAAAAGAGATTACTCATAATAAAATATCAGCCAATCAATTTAATGAAAATTTTGTTAAATTTTATGAAGAAATTTTGAAAAGAAATAAGATTTTATTAAAACAAGGCGTTATTCCAAAAACTTGGTTGGATAAAAATAAAGTTATTCTTAATTGTATTGATGAAAATCAATTAAATCTAAATAAATGGATTTAAAATAAAAAATAAATAAAAAAAATATAAATTTAACCTATCTCAACGTCAATTTTCTTACGTTCTTCGAGTAGATCGTCTACTACAGAAGGATCTGCTAAGGTCGTGACATTTCCAATATCAGTACCGGCAGCGATCGCTTTTAAGATTCTTCGCATTATCTTACCACTTCTCGTTTTAGGTAGAGCATCAGCAAATTGTATGACATCAGG
>JBHLNT010000038.1:0-29935 GCA_048941265.1 Promethearchaeota archaeon | reverse complement strand
ATGCAAGAATTCTTTCTGCTGCCCTAAAACAACATTTAGTTATTCAACCACGGTCAGAAAATGAATTATTAACATTTTTAAAATTATTTGATATTTTATCGCATAAAAAAAAACCATTTGGGGACAAAGAGGTCGTTTATGGTAGGGTTGCAATATTGTCAATATCTGGTGGCCATGGAGTAATATGTGCCGATATGCTTAAAAGATATGGTCTTTCTCCAGTACAATTCACCGAAAAAGAACAACATGAAATGAAAGAATTGACCAATCCAGTAGCTCGTGAAATTGCCTCTTTCAATAATCCAATTGATCTGACAGGTTCTGTCCAAGATGAAGATATTGAACGTGTTCTAGAATATCTCTCTCAAATAGAAAGAATAGAATGCGTAATTTTATTAATTTTACCTTATGCACCTTCTATTTCTTTCCAAATAGGCAGAAGAATTTCTAACGTAATAACCAATTATAAAAAACCAGTGGTGTGTTTCATTCCATATATTCAAAAATATGGATTAATAATAGAAGCTTTAGAACTTGCTAATATTCCTGTATTCCATAGCATAAAAGAAGCGGTTCAAGCAGTTTCAGCCATGAAAAATCGAACGAGAATATTAAATTTAAAGATCGATAATAAATTCTGGGAAGATAGGTAAATATCAAGCTAAGTTTAAAATGTTAGATAAATGATATTAATCGAATAGATCCTGAAGATATTCTTCTAAAATATTTAATCCTTGGGGCATTGTTTTTCTTCCAAATCCGATTCTAAAGTGTTTATCATCATAATCGTATGTAGTACTGGGTAATAACAAAACACCTGTACTATCAAATAAATCCCGGCAAAACTCTTCAACTTTTTTTTCAAATTTGATTCTTGGAAATGCTATACAACCTGCCTTTGGCTTAATCCAATCGAAAAATTGTTTATTTTTATTGAAAAAGGCTTCTAATAGTTGAATGTTATTCTTTATAAGTTTAAGGTTCCTTTCTAATATTACATATTTATTTCTTAGTGCTAAATTTGAGAAAAATTCACTTAGAGCACTATTACAAATTGTAGTATAATTCTTAAAAGATAATAATTTTTTAAACAATATTTTGTCTTTAACTGCAATCCATCCAATTCTTAATCCTGCAAGTCCAAATGCTTTTGACATGACTCCAAGGGATATTCCTTTATCATAACAATCACACATATTAGGAAGTCTCTCATCTTCACTATATTCTAAAAACCTATACACTTCATCTGAAAATATTGTAATATTGTTCCTTCTTGCTATTTCAATAATAGCATTAAATTTTTCTTTAGACATCAAATAACCAGTTGGATTATGTGGGCAATTAATAACAATTGCTTTCGTACTATTTTTGATATTATCATGTAAAAAATTTAGATCAAGTTCCCAATTATCGGATTCGCTCATTATCCATTTTGTCACCTCACAACCAATAGAGTTTGCTACTTCGAAAAGTGATTGATAAGCTGGAAATTGGACTATGATATGATCTCCTTTGTTGAGATATACATTCATAAATATAAAGATACCTTCTTCTGCTCCTGAAAAAATTATAATATTTTCAGGCTTCATATTAACATATAAATTAGAAATCTCCCCCCTTAATTCTGCATTTCCCTGTGATTCTGTATAATCTAATCGTAGATTTTTTAATTTATTCTCTGATTCCGGTTCTAGAGTTAGCAATTCTTTTATGCTAAAGGTTTCGCAGTCAGAAGCACATAACAAGTATGATGCCTTGAACTCATATTTTCCGAAATATTCCTCTAATTTGAATTCTTTGATCTTCATAATTTGACATTTTGATTTTATGCCCAGATTTAAGTAACGTCGATGATTTTTTCAATTCTTTCTATTGATTTTTTTATATATTCTTTATCATTTATTAAAAGCTCGATCGCATTTTGTGGGCATATATCTATGCAACGACCACAACCCCGACAACTTTCATTTATAAACGCTCGATCATTAAGGATATGAATTGCGTCAACAAAACAAATTCCTTTAGTACAAGTTCCACATCCCACACAACTATCTGTAACTCGAATCTCAATTCCAGGCATTTTTTTAATTTTTGACCCAATTTTTGGTGTTAATATTGAGGACACACGCCAAAGACAACAACATGGACAACAATTACAAATTGAAAGAAGTTTATAACCCGGCTTAACACCCAACCATTGTTTATCTAATAAATTGCGTCCAATCATGTGTACAAGACCAGCCTCTTGACATTTTTTAATATGTTCGAGTGCCTCTTTCTTTGTCACTTGACGTCCTAACTGAGGATTTATTCCTAATATAGCTTCTCCTAAAAACAAGCACCCTAAATTTATTGGATAATCCTCGCATTGCATAGACTCCCTACATATACAGAAATTCATGATCCAATGATACTTCGCTTTTTTTATAAAATACTCTAAAACTTGAGATGGTAGGATATATTCTTCATACTCACCTAAGTTTTTATCGACTTTAATAACTTTATCTTGAAGTAAATAGATTATATCATCCCCATCGAACAATAATTTATCAAAAATTTTACCCAATACAGGAAAATTCGTCAGTTTTGCAATAAATTTAACATTGGGAAAAGTTTTTTTTAAAATATTAACATACCAGAGGGGTTTCATATTATACCAATTATCTTAATTCTAATTTTAATATAAAATTAAGTTTAATTCATTATAATACTATTGCTTAATTCTTTGAAAGGAATTTAAAAATTATTCTATTTTAAATCCAGCAATATCTACTTCTCCCTCAGATTCTACCATCCCTTCCAATTTCCTATAATCATTTACCGAGCGTGAAGCTACAATCTTTAAATACTCGCTTAATTTTGTATCAATATCAGAAGAAAGTCCTGGTCCTTGTTGCGACTGAAGAATCTCGTTTACCTTTTCTCCTGCTCTGCTCATAATATCTTTAGCTCCATCCTTTAACCACCGCCCTCGTCTATTTCTGTCAACGAGCAATGGCAGATATATTTCCTTTCGTGTATTTTTGACTGAATGCTTTCTACCCAAATAATTTTTTTTTTCTGAAGCCATGACCTTTTTAATTTCCTCTGTAGCAATCGTTTCCTTATTTACACTTATGCCTTCTAACCCACGTTTAATAATCCCAGCTAATTCATCATCTATAACAAGCAATTCAAGTGTTTCAGATAAAGACGTTTCATATGTTCCGGCACATGTAATATAGTTGTGCCCCGCATTCACAGCAAAGAAAAGCCCTATAAATCTCTCAAAACCATTTTGAATATCAAAACATTTTGAGTCAGTCAGAGCTCCCGAACCCTTAGAAGGAATATTATAAAAATGAGCTAATTGGGCTGCTGCGATTGTAATAAGCCCCATCTCCATAGAACCATATGCTATATTTCCTGTTGGAGGATCCATTATAGTGTTTGTTGATCCATAAAATACGGGAGCTCCAGGATTAACCAACTGGGTTAATATAATAGAAGTAAGAATTTCCATATTACCTTGTGTTAATATACCAGCGATAGTTACAGGTGCCGTTGAGCCTGCACTTGCTGATGAAGTTATATTTAATGGTTGTTTATATTTTGCAAAAATTAAAATGCCATTAAGCAAAAGATGGGTTAACCTCAAAGGAGAGGTAGGGTTAAATATTCCTATTAATCTCGGTCTTTTAACTAATTCTTCTTTTCCACCTACTACAATAGAAGCAATATTAATCATATCCTGGGAAGCAGTTTTTCCATAACATCCCAATCCAAATGGTCTATAACTATGCCTTGCCCATTCTCGCAAAATATGACAATGAAGCTCCATGAATGGCACATCATTAGGCCAAACATCTAATCCGGAACATACAATATTATCTAAAGCATTTACAACGCGAATTTGATCAATAACATCTTTAAGTGTAGTCTTTCTTATTCCTTTCTTATTAGTGGGGTCGACGATATTTACCGCAGCTCCAAAAGTAGAAAAATTTAAGTTTTTAGTATTCACCTTAAAATTAAAGGAACCATCTGGGCCATATAGGGAGAACTCCCTAGGAACATTTTTCAATTGTTCTAAAATTAATTCTTCGGGGATCTTAACAAAATAATCCCTATTGACTTGTTCAATAGTAGCACCATGTTCTTTAAATATGTTTCTAACTTGTGGCGACTCTATTATAACCCCTACTGTTTCTAATAACTCAATTGTAGAATTATGGATCTCTTGAATTTCTTGTTTTGATAATATTTCAAGACGATTCATTTTCATAATATCTTCCCTTTTAGGATGCTATTTAAATTAATATATAATTATGAATAGAGTACTGATTTTTATTATTTATTATTGAATTTAATTTAAAGTTAGTTTTATTTAATTTCAAAATAATTTTATAATATCAAATTAAAAGTTAAGCTGACTGGATATGAATATTGATATCGATTTATTAAAGGAATTTGAAAAAACAATTGATACAAAACAGCCTGAAAAAGGAGAAATTCCTATTAAAATTTTAGGTTATGGTGAAATTAGCTTAGTGTTTGAAATAGTTGGAGATCCAGAACATTTAGCTTATAAAAGAATTCCGATATTTGATAATGAAGAGCAAGTAGAAAGATTTATAGCCGCGTATTATGAATATTGCAGAATTTTAAAAGATGAAATTGGGTATACTTTACCTGAGCACGATGTCGTGTGGTTTAGAGATGAAAAGGAAAAAATACAATTATATTGCGTTCAAAAAAAAGTAGATTCAGATTCAGTATGTAATAAGGTAATTCATCAAGTTAGTGATAAAGAAGTAGAAACCTTATTACTTCTTACAATGAGAGAAATGAAGAAACTGTGGAGTTTTAGTAAAAATAATCAAGTAATCGATTTAGGATTAGATGGTCAAATCTCAAATTTTGCTATAATCGATCATGATGTCAAGAATCCAAAGGTGACCGAAGAGACCAATTTATTATACTTCGATACCAGTACCCCATTCGTTAGAAAGAATGGAGAAGAGCTCATGGAGTTTGAACTGCTTCTTAAAAGTGCTCCCGGATTTTTAAGAGGAATATTAAAAGCACTTTATCTGGAGGAAACAGTTAATCGATATTATGATTGGAGAAAAGTTTCAATTGATTTAGTAGCGAATTTCTTTAAGGAACAACGAGAAGAATTAGTTCCGAGATTAATTGAGGTAGTAAATACATTTTTTAAAGAGGAGGCCAGTGAATTTGAAATAGATCCACTCAACTTTGATGAAATTGAGAAATATTATAAAAGTGATAGTAAAATGTGGAATCTTTTTCAAAAAGTACGGAAATTCGATCGGTTTATTAAAACTAAAATTCTGAGAAAGAAATATCCCTTTTACTTACCGGGAAAAATTAAAAGATAATTCTTAAAAAATTCATTTTAATCATTTTAAAAAAATAATGTCACCTAAAGTAAAAGTATATCTCACTACAAACGTTTTCATTGAAGATGAAATTGGATCTAATGATAAAATTAGCTTAAAAGTCCGGGAGAGAATTAAATTTTTGTGGTCCCAACTAAATCAATTAGCTGAATTTAAAATATTCAATGGAAGATTTCCGAAGGATGAGCAATTCAAATCTGAAATCGAAGGCTTTAAGCCAGACATAATAGGTTGCCATTTAAGTCATATTATACCTTCTGAGTTATTGGAAAGTTCTGAAATAATTGCTATTTTAACCTCAACAGCAGGATATAATCATATTGAACGTACGAAAGAAGATAATATTATAATAACTCACACACCAGGAGTACTTCATGAAACAGTTGCAGATTATACTGTTGCCCTAATTTTATCTAATTTAAGAAATATTGTTGATCTTCATAACTATGTATGGAATGGAAATTGGTCATCTGACGATAAATGGGATTTAGATCGGGATTTATCTTCAGTGATTACTAATAAAACATTAGGAATCGTGGGTCTTGGAGAGATAGGCTCAGAAATAGTTAAAAAATTACATCCATGGGGATTAAAAATCATCTACAATGATACACAACGCAATATGGATTTTGAAATGCAATATCCATTGACTGAATATAGAGATACTCTTGAAGCTATTTTTAGTGAAGCAGATATTATTAGCTTACATATTCCTCTAAATGCATCCACAGAAAAATTGATTAATCGAGAATTACTGTTATGTATGAAAAAAGGAGCACTTCTGGTTAATACTGCTAGAGGAGGTATTTTAAATTTGGAGGATTTACTTGATTTAATTGAAAAAAAAGAAATCCAAATTCATTTTTCTTTTGATGTCTTTCCCGATGAACCTATACCTAATAAGGTACTTGAAAGATTTAAAAGAATTAAAAAAGATAATTCTGATATAAGAATGATTTTAATGCCTCATAATGCATCAGCAGATGCGGATACCAGAGGAAAAATGGTGATTTTATTTTTAGAAGATCTTTTAAAAATTATTGAATCATCTGAAATTGATGATTTAAATAGAGTCCATCTTATTCCAGAACATAAAAAGATATTATATGATAAAGAGTGGAGAATTTATAACTATTGGAACAACAAATTAAAATAAAGTATCAAATTACAAACATTTAGAGGCGAAATAGAATGAAAGTCGCAGCTGTCCAAATGAATGCTGAATTTACAAATGTGAAAGCAAACCTTAAAATTGCTAAGCGGCTTGCAAGTGAAGCCTTTGAAGAAGGCGCTAAAATGGTTATTATTCCCGAATTTTTCACCAGTGCTATGGGTTTTCATCCTAAAATGCTGGATGTAGTTAGGCCCCTTAAAGGAGAACCATGGCAACTATTAAACAAACTTGCGAAAAAATATGATGGAGTTATTGGAGGTTCATTTATAGCCCTTCGGGATCAAAAAAGTTATAATACTTTTGTACTGGCTTTTCCAGATGGCACTAATTTTTATCATGATAAAGACCAGCCAACCATGTGGGAGAATTGTTGGTACATTGGAGGTACAGATGATGGTGTCCTTGAGACAAAGTTTGGTAATATAGGGGTAGCTCTCTGTTGGGAATTTGTGCGCACAAGAACTGCCCTTCGATTATTAAATCGCGTAGATGTAGTAATCGGAGGTTCTTGTTGGTGGACATTACCCAAAAAAGAACTTCCTGGATATAGATCAGAACTACGCAAGATTGTTTTAGAACTGATGGCAGAAACTCCTAGCAAATTTGCTCGAATGGTAGGAGTTCCTGTAGTACATGCGGCCCATGCTGGAGAGTTCGAAGGCAAAACACCTCTTATGCCAGATAGGCCCTATAAGTCTTATTATCTTGGAGAGACTCAAATTGTGGATGGTAGTGGGAAAATTCTTGCACGTTTGAAACATGAAGATGGTGAAGGGATTATAATAGAAGATATTGATTTCTCAAAAAAATGGAAACCCTCTGAACCTATCCCTGACCGATTTTGGATTCCAGACATGCCAAAAGAATTAAGTCAAGCTTGGGACATATTTAATAAGCATGGAGAAAAATTTTATATTGAGACGACCAAACCCTATCTGGATAAAAAGTTCAAGTTATTGCAATGATTTGAAATTATTAGAGGCAAGAAAATGATCAGAAGCTTCATAGCATTAGAGTTAGAGGATACAGAAACTATAGAGCGAATACAATCGTATGGTGAGAGATTGAAAACTAATCAATCTAAATCAAAATTGGTAGAACCTCAAAATCTTCACATGACTGTCAAATTCTTAGGCAATATTGAAGAATCCTTAGCTCCAAAAATTTATTACATTCTGAAAGAAGATATCAATGATAAACTATTTCAAAACAAAACATACGAGTACAAATTAAAAGGAACTGGCCAATTCAGAAATTATTCCGTCCTCTGGATCAAATTGGAAGGCGATATCCCATTTTTACAAAAGATTAAAGATAACGTAGAAATGTTGCTAAATGAGCGATTAAAAATTCAAAAAGATAAGCGCTCTAAATTTACACCTCATTTAACAATAGGAAGGCTAAAAGCTAACAAAATTAATTATAAAAACTTTGAAAGCTTTAAAAAAATCATTAATGAACATAAAAACTATGAATTTGGCCCGTTCAAAATAAGAGAAGTGAAATTAAAAAAATCTGAATTAACACCTAAAGGACCTATTTATTCTGATTTGGTATTTTAAATGAGAAACTCTCCGATAAAGGCAATTGTGTGGGATTTAGATGGTACTCTTATTCATTTTAAAATAGATTGGCTTCGAGCCCGAAGAGAAACGATAAAAATTTTAAAAAAACATGGCGTTCCAAAACATCTTTTAACTGTAAAAAGCAGTATTTTAGAAAATATTAGATTAGCGAGAGAGTACTTTGGAAAAGCGGGATATACTAATGAAGAAACAGAAAAAATTATAAAAATTGTCGATAATGTAGTCAATGATATTGAATATGAAGCAGCTTTGGAAGCTACTGCTGTAAACGGAATTGATAAGGTCCTAGAATTCATAAAGAAAAAGAATCTGAAACAGGCTATATATACATTTAATACTCATCGAAATGCAACGACTTCCCTTGAAAAAATTGGAATGATAGGATACTTTAACATAATTATAGGAAGAGATGATGTGAAAAATACGAAACCTCATCCAGAACACCTAACATTGATTTGTAATAAACTTAATGTAAAACCTTCTGATATTATCGTTATTGGTGATAATCATCGTGATATCGAGGGTGCTCTTAACGTTGGAGCAAAGTCTATCGCACTTAAAACTAAATTAACCAAACTGACAAATTTAAAGATCTTAGAAAAAGCTGATAAAATCATAGAAGAAAGCGAAATTCCCGCAAAATTAATTCATGCCATCGAAGATTTTTTATAAACAAACGACAAAAAATATAAATACTCGCACAATTATAAGTGATATATTTCATATATAACGTTTAAACAATTACAATTAAAGGGTTATAAAATAAGATATGAAAATTGAGTATGATCTTGACATTCTTAAACCCCATCAACCCACTATTGATGATGTCGCTCGCACCTTGGAAAAATTAAACGGTGTAAAGTTTGTTAGTATAAAAGTGGATGAGATTGATCAGAAAACAACATCTATTTTTTTAACAATTAAAGGTTCTGGAGATATGTCAATTGAACAAATAACTCAAGCATTAGAAGAGATGAATTGTGCTGTGCACAGCATAGATAGGGTACAAGTGGAAAATTGGAAATGATTTCTCCATTTAAATATTTTTTTCTTACCAAATTAGAACAAATTGAAAATTTGAGAATTTAAAAATACTATTAAAAAATATAAGAAAACTAAAAGTTTTGAAAAAAGGTACTTAATATGCCTGTTCCAAATGTAATTAAAGTGCTTCAAGAACAGGGCGCTATTTCGGATGAACTTGATTATGCTCTCATGAACTATTTGTTGAAGAATAGAGGTACAGGGTATACTGCATGCCAGCCTAGCTTAGTAGAGTTAGATGGTGGTGTGAAAGCTATTAAAGTAGGAATTGACAATACCTTCATTGGTAAAAATAATCAATTAATGGGTTTAGGGATTGTGGGGAATCTTTTTATTGATCATGACTCATTAAAAGTACTTTATTGCACTCCTAAGGAGGAATTAGAAGCTAACATAGAAAAATTAAAAAATGCGGGAATTAATCCACAAATTAGACCAAAGGGTAAGTACTAATTCTTTCGCTAATTTTTTGAACCAAATAAATTCTAATTTATTTCTAAAATTGCATTAACTTTTTTAAATAGAAGTTTCAGCAAATCTAAAATAATTATTACATTTAATATTTATAGCATAGAAAATGTCTGAAGTAAAAATCAAAAGCTTAATTCGCGATTACTTATTAGAAGAAGGCTTGCTTAGAAAAAAAATTAAGGATCCTAAACTTGAATTTGGATTTCAATTTACCTTTCCTCCAGGTCAAGGAGGCCATATCATGGCTATTTTTAAGCCTAAAGACAAAGATTTAATCATTATTTCAAGTGGAACCCAAATATCAGAAGAACATATTAATGCGTTAAATTTGTTGAAAAATGATAAAAAATTACAATATTTCATAGCTCTTAGGAAGTTCTTTCTTTTAAAGGACGTATTCTTCCGTATTGATGTTAATCAGTATCGTTACGAGATTAGCGACCAAAAATTTTTAAAAGAAGATGGAACTATCTCAAAGAATTCTGTATTTAAAAGCATTCGAAAGGTATTTAGTTGTGCAGCATATAGTAATATCATATTACAGCAATATTGCTCAGGAACAATTACAGAGGATTTTGATAAGACAAAAGATTTTTCTGGAACAGATTTTTCATTATATTCTTAATAGATTGCTTTAAGTGAATAGAAAATGTTTAAAAACTGGCTTCGTGCACTTGGAAAATTAGATTATGTCCAAGGAAAAAATCGTCCCAATGTAGACTGCATCTTATGTGCTGTTAAAGATAATGATGAAAGAGTAGTATTATTAAAAGTCTATCAGGATGATATATGCTTTATTTGTTTAAATCTATATCCATATAATCCCGCGCATTCAATGATAGTACCCAATAGACATATCCTTAGATTTATTGATCTTACAAAAGTGGAATTAGTACATATCAATAGAGCAATTCAAGGATTTCAATTTTTATTAGATGAGTTATATAGTCCTAAAGGATATAATATTGGAATTAACGAAGGAATTGCCGGAGCAAGTATACCTCATTTACATTTTCATGTGGTTCCTCGATATGGTGAAGAATTAGGCTATATTGATATTATCGGTCAATCGAGGATTGTGGTTGAGGGATTAGACTCTGTAAAAAGAAAAATTGAGTCTAATATAGAAAAATATTTGAATAAAGAATTTTTTGAGAGTTTTTAATTTCTCAAATAACCTATTCCCATTCTTTCATGATATTTTGAAAAGGTTCCACGAGACAGATATTTTTTAATATTTCTAGGGTATTTTCATGAAATTTTTGGTTATAAGACGATACACAATCCTTAACAACAACAGTATAAAAACCTCTATTACATGAATCCCTGGCACTCGAAGCTATACCAAATTCAGTTGATATACCGGTAAATAGAATAGTATCAATACCTTTATTTCTCATTAGATATTCAAAATTTGTACCGATAAATATGCTTGCTGTGTTTTTTTCTATGACGATATCATCATCTAAAGGTCTAATCTCACTTGTTATTTCAGATTCAGGTGTTCCAGGTTCCAAAAATCGAGGTAATTTTTCAGGATCTTTGATTTTAAATCTTTTCATAAACATGAAAGTTCTAAAAGAGGATTCATATTCTTTAGGAAGAGGTGTTATTTTCGAATAAATAATTGGTATTTTTTTGCTCCTTGCTACTTCTATAAGTGATTTTAAATTTTTAAGAAATTCTTGCTTGTTAAAGATACCGTTTACCAATAAATTTTGGACATCCCATACTATTAGAACCGTGTGGCTAGGATTTATTATTTCTTTTAAATTCATATACATCAAAAAATCACATCTTAATAATCTGTATTTTTCTTTTTTGAGAAGATTGTTTAAATTATAGCCTCTCGTTGTAATAAATTTAATGCTATGAACAGGATTTAGAAATTAAAAATAAAAGTAAAAAAAACTAAAATTTAAAAATTAAGAGAGTTATCTTGTTGCAGTTCTAATATCGGCGGCAGTTACTCTCTTCCTCTTGTCATTTTTACAGACTTTTATAGCTTCTTTGGTCGCATCTGCAGCAGATTTTTCCAAAAAGTCAATTAACTTATCTAAGGCTTCAGCTGCTACTAAATCTGCCCCTTCTTTTTTCATTAATCTTCGAATTGGGGCTTTAGCGATATATCCTTCAGCTTTTTTTGCAGCAGGTTTTTTAGGCGCCGCCGCTTTTTTTGGAGCTGCTTTTTTTGGAGCCGCTTTTTTTGCCATATTTATATTCCTCCACTAAATTTTGATTTAGTTTAAATTTTATTTAAACAGTTTTCGAGATTTTATTTAAATTAGTAATTAATTAAACTTACACATTTCTATTATATAAATGTTATGATTGGAATCAATATTTCGAGTAAATAATTTTGTTCAAATTCAAAAGATCGAAAACCCCTTCGTTTTATTAATTTAACCGACAAAATCTAATTTTTTTAATTCTCTGAGGTAAATACGCGAAATTATTGTATTTTATACCTTTAGATTTTATTAATGTTTCAATAATAAGGATTGAGATCTAGATTAAAAAATGCGATATATTAATTTTGATAAGGTTTGTAGAAATAAATTATAAAAAAAAAATCTTAAATTCATAAAATAAGAACACATTCTTAGTATAGTTTTAAGATTTATGGACTTCAAATTATCTACTAAATTATGGAAAAATTGCTTTACTATATCAATTTTCGTAGGAAATTTTATTAATCCAAAATTATATTCAAAAAAGTAAAAGTATAAAATTAAAAAGTCTCTATAATAAACATATAGAAAATCTGGATTTGAATTTAATTTCACCATGAATGAAAACGAAATTGAAGAAAAACTTCAAAATTTAGGATTTACTAAGAACGATTCCAAAGTACTTTTGACTCTTTGTAAATATAAGGTTTTATCACCTGCAGATATTGCAAAACATTCTGGTGTAGATAGAGCAAGAGTATATGATTCATTAAATAGATTAATTGAACGAGGTTTTATTCAGAAAGAACCAGTAAAAAGAGGGGCAAATTACCAGGTTATCCCTATAGAAAAAATATTCGATACCATTCGCCGAGAATACGCTCAAAAAATTGATCAAACGCGTAAAATAGAAGATTCAATATCGCTATTAGAAATAGATTCAGATGATTATGAACCAAAGGTATGGTCAATAAACTCTAAAGAAAAAATTAGAAAAAAAATGAAAGATATGATAATTTCGGCAGAAAATAGAATCTTTTATATTATTACTCCCGATTTATTAATGGATGAATTAGGTGGATATGAGTGGGTCATGAGAGAGCTCTGGAATAAAAAATTTTCTAATTCAGATATTCAAATTGTAATAGCTTTAAAATTTTTTGACGACATAAAAGAGGAAATAAAAAAATTATTAAAAGTAAATGTCACTGTCCATTCCATTGAAGGAGATACGGTTATCCCATTTGGTCTGTTAATCGTCGATTCAGGCTTTTTATTAACGACTTTAGATCAAGTCATGGAGGCTCCAGAATATACTTCTGGATTATGGCTGGAAAATGGGAGACCCCGACAAATTCTGGGGTATGAACACTTATTTAGACATTTCATAAGTTCTGAATGTAAAGAAGCTACATTAATATCAAAAAATACTCCGTATTCCTGAGTATTAACGATATAATATTAAAATGTAAAACAATCCAAGTTTATATTTAAAGAAAATAAAATATATATAACCAAAAAGAAAGGGTTCAAAATGTCTTATAGGGGAAAAGTAATTTTACTAGGAGATGCTGGAGTCGGTAAAACCAGCTTACTTGCTAGATATGTTGATGGCATATTTAGTGATATATATAAACAAACAGTAGGGGCAAATTTTCTTATTAAAGAAATTGAATTGAATCAAATCATTGATAAGCTTAATATAAATCCTCAATTAAAGGAGGATATAAAAGCCAAGGGCTTTAATCTTTACTTTTGGGATATTGGCGGACAGCAAGATAAGCTTTTTGTCACTGAATATTATTTTTTACAGGCAGTCGGAGCTATGGTGGTATTCAATGTAGATAAAAGGGAAACATTTGAAGATATCGATTTTTGGATTTCTAAGATGGAAGAATTAAGCGGAGATATACCATTTATTCTGGTAGGAAATAAAATAGATTTAGAAGATAAAAGACAGGTTAGTTCAGAAGAGATTAAAGCTAAAGCAGAAAAATATGGGGTAAAATATTTTGAAACATCTGCAAAACTTAATGAAAGTGTAGATGCTGCGTTTGAAGATTTATCCGTTCAAATTTTAAACAATATTAAGGCTTAAATAGCAATTTTAATTCTTATTTTTAAATTTCTATTTTCTCATATTTCCAAAGAAATAAACTTAATATCATAAAATGAGCTATTTATTAATCCCTGTTGCTCCCTTATCGAGGACTAAATCGCGTCTTAGAGATTGTTTCTCAAAGGAACAACTCAAGGAGCTAACAATCGCAATGTTCAGAGATCTTGGAAATACCCTCTCAAAAGTAGATAACTATAAGGGTATTGTTGTTTATTGTCATGATTCTGAGATATTAGAGCTTGCGGAGAAATATAATTTAATTGGAATTAAAGAAAAACTTACTAAACCAAGAAAATCTTTCGATGAGGTTATCTCAGATTTAAACAATATAGCAATGACAAATTTTAATGCTCAACAAACTGTATTTTGTTTTTTGGACACTATATTAATAGCAGCTAAAAATTTTACTGAAATTAATCTTCTTTTAAAGGAAAATCAATTAGTAGTATGTCCGGCCATCCATTCTGCCGGAGTGTCTATACTTGGTAGGAATCCTCCTAATATTATTTCAACATATTTCTCTGATCCAAATATTCCATCATTTATAGCTTTGATAAACAATGCTAAAAAATTCAAATTAGATAAAATCGCGATATATGACTCGTTTAGAGCTGGATTCGATATTGATATTAAGCAAGATTTATTATTAGCTTATCATTACTTAAAGCTTTTGAACCTAGATACTACAGAAACTTATTTGTACTTAAAGAATAATTTAAAGCTTACTTTACAGAAAAGTAGTGCAGAAGATAATAGAAAATTCAAAATTACTAAGAAAAAACGTGCAGATTAAAATTCAAAAGAGATTTTTATCTTAAAAGGTTCTTGTATTATATTTTCTATAAGATTTTGGAATTCTTCTCTTTCTTGTTTAAGTGTAGATAAATTTCTTAAATAATCTTTATTTCTTCTGTCAAGATCGGCTTGAACATGTTCCGATTTTACGGTATTAATAGAGATCTGATTCTTTACATCTTCTAATTTTTGAGCTAGTCCCGCGAACTCAATTTCTTTTTCGATTTCTTTAAGTTCTCCTCTTAAAGCTCTCAATCTATCAAGATCATCGTAAATTGTTTTCTCATCAAAAATGGCATTAATTTGTTCAATTGTTTTTTCTTTTGTATCGCTCTTAAGATTTAATTTATTCTCTTCTAATACATGCCTAAGATGGACTAAAGTTCCAGTAAAATTCCCTAAATCTGCTCTCTCTTTCATTAATGAAGCTATGGGATTTTTCAAGAAATTTTTCAAATAATTTATATCAAAATTTGCAATATGAATATTTTCTTTTTCTAATTCAAATTTTAGTTTTTTCAAAGCTTTTTTGAATCCTAATTGATCATTAATTTTTATCCTTAACTGGAATAACTCATCTTTTTTAGTTTCAAGTTTTTCAAAAAGCTCATTATTTTGCAGATTAAGTAATTCCGAATTCAAATTCTTAAGTATTTCGTCCTTTTCTCTTAATTCATTCTCAAAGTTATCTAAATCTGCTTTCGCATGTTCAATATTTTCTTTTAAACTATAAAATTTATCGACTTTTTTAAGCAAATCTTCAGCGCTTTTCACATCACCATATTTTTTTCTTAAAAAGAGATCTAAAATTCCTTGTTTTTTCCCTAGTTTTCGAGTGACATAATTAAGTTCCTTTATTTCTGGTTGTATATATTTCTGAAATTTAGGGAGTGATTTTCTAGCGATTTCATTGATAGTATTAAAAAGTCTCTTAATAGAATTAGTTAAATCATTAAGATTTGAATACATCATCTCTTCTTCATCCGGAATTGTAATCTCCTCAATTGAGCTCTTCACTCTGTCATAAAATAGATTCAATGATCTTAGAGACTTCTCATCTATTTTTTGAGTAGCAGATTCCTTAAAATGGTCCATAGAAATTTTAATATCAACTAAACTATTATTAATATCTGAAAGTATCTTTTTTAGAGCTCTTTTAATCTTATAAAACTGAGAATTTAATCTCTCCTTGTAGAAATTTTCGAATTCTTCCAAATCAACTTCTAACATTATACATTCAAATTTATTCTATTTTATAAATTTATTAGTCTTTTTTTCCTATTATTAAATTAGTCATTATGAGCTAAATTTTTGCTGGGATGAGTTTTAACCCATTCATATATTTTTGAAGTACTTTTGGGATAGTGATCGAATGATCTTCATTTTGATAATTCTCTATAATAGCACAGATAGTTCGTTCTGTTGCTATTGCTGTTGAGTTTAAGGTATGTAATATCTGCTTTTCTTCTTTCGAGCCTACTAACCCCATCCTAATTTTTAATTTTCTTGCTTGATAATCTGTGCAGTTACTGCATGAAACTAATTCTCTATACGTTTCAGAAGCTGGAAACCATGCTTCTAAATCATATTTTTTAGCAGCATTATCATTCAATTCTCCACTTACAATATTTACAATTCTAAACGGAAGTTCTAATTGTTTGTAAAGTTCCTCTGCATTTTGTATTAATTCTTCGTGCATTTTCCATGAATTCTCCGGTTTACAAAATACATATTGCTCAACTTTTTCGAACTGATGAACTCGAAATATTCCTAAGGTATCCTTTCCATGAGAACCCGCTTCCCTTCTGAAACATGATGATATCCCCGCATATTTTATAGGTAATCTGTCCGGGCTTATAATTTCATCATAGTGATAAGCTGCTAACGTTTGTTCTGAAGTTGCTATCATAAATAAGTCCTCATCGTAAATATTATATAACTGCTCTTCAAAATCAGCCAGTTCTGCAGCTGCCTTAATTACCTCCTGCTTAATAAAAAAAGGAGTCCACATTGGGATATAACCCTTCTTCTGGAGAAAATCTAATGCAAATCTCATTAAAGCTAAATTTAATAGGACTAAATCTCCTTTTAAATAATAAAATCTGGATCCTACTACTTCAGAAGCTTTTTTAGTATCTGCTCCATCTATGGTTTCAACCAATTCTACGTGATTTAAAGGTGAAAATTTAAATTTTGGCAATACACCGAACTCCCTAACAATTTCATTATCTTCTTCACTTTCAGCAACAGGTACAGAATCATGTAAGATGTTTCCTACAATATATCTATATTTTTCTCTTTGTTCAAAAAATTCGGATTTTTGCTGTTCTAAAACATCAATTTCTATTTTAATTTCTTTTGAGCTTTTTATCGCCGCCTCCGCTTTTTTCCTTTCTCCAGATTTTTTATATTTTCCGATTTTTAATGATATCTCATTTCTTTTTTTTCTTAAATCTTCTATTTTCTGTAAACTCTCCCGCCATTTCTCATCAAATTCAAACACCTTAATTGCATTGGAAGGGTCTTTAAACCTCTTTTTCTCCGATTCTATTATAAGGTTTAAATTGTTTCGAAATAGTTCTATATCTAGCAAGATGGCTACCTCTTAATTTTTTACAGATATGATTATTTAATATTTTAACATATACAATTCTTAATTTAGTTTATTACTTAATTTCAAAAAAGTAAAATGAAAAATGTTAATTATGCTCTCTTCTGGAATTTATAGTAGAACGCATAATGCTAATTTTTATTTTTTTCTTATCCCACCCTACTATATCCATAATTCTCATAACCTTTATCCTTGTAGATTTTCCTTTTAAGCCTTCTTCGGCCATGATCTCATTAGCAAAATCTTCTTTCCTTTTATATTGCGAGTATGCCTCCATAACTTTATTTTTGTCGCTTCCAACTAGCGTAATAATTTCCAATATTTTATTCATAGCAGGTTTCCCTTGTAATCCCATTTCCTCCATAACTTTATTTGCAAGGATTAGTTTTGGTTCTTCTTCCAATTCATCCATCTGTGGCATATTAAAGAGTAATTTATATCAAATAAAAAATTTAATGAGCTTAATAATTTTTAATTATTGAATTTGAACAAGTCCTCTTTAGGTATTTGAAATTATTAAATTTAAACAGAAAAATTATATTTTTTCCAAAATTTCATAAAACAACGAGATTTATAATCTTCTTTAAACTAAGAATTTAATTGTAAAATTAAAAAAATTAACCTGGTGAAAATTCCTTAGGTGTATTAAAATGTCTGAAAAAAATCAGACCATGGAAATAAGAATCGGAGTTTACGTGTGCGAGTGAGGCGTAAATATTGGACTGCATGTGAACTGTGAAGAATTGAGAGAATATGTTGAACCATTACCTAATGTTGTAATTGCTAGAACTAATAAATTTACTTGTAGTGATCCTGGTCAAAACATTATAAAAAATGATATTATAGAATTAGATTTGAACCGAATTGTAGTTGCAGCATGTACTCCAAAAATTCATGAACCCACATATCGAGCGATTTTAATGGAAGCGGGTTTAAGTCCTTATTATTTTCAAATGGTCAACATAAGAGAACATTGCTCCTTTGTTCATCAAAATGAGAGGGAAAAAGCAACTGAAAAAGCTAAAAGACTTCTTTTGGCGGGCATTAACAGAGCGCGTGAATTAGAGTTAATCCCAAGAAAAGAAATTCCTATTACTAAGTCTGCTTTAGTAATTGGGGCTGGAATAGCTGGGATGAATGCTGCTCTTGACCTGGCAAGCCAAGGAATCGAAGTGTACTTAGTTGAGAAGGAAGCTACTATTGGTGGAAAGATGGCACAACTTGATCGCATTTTTCCTACGGATGATTGTGGCATATGAGTTTTAGCACCCATCATGGTAAATGCTTCGAAACATCCAAATATTAATCTTTTAACTTATAGTGAAATAATTAATTTTAGTGGAATCACAGGAGAATATAAGGTTACAATTCGAAAGAATGCTAGATATGTAGATGAAAGAAAATGTACTGGTTGTGGATTATGTACTACAAAATGCCCAGTTAAAGTACCTAATGAATTTGATCGCGGAATTGGAGAAAGAAGTGCAATTTACATTCCATTTCCTCAAGCAGTCCCTAAATTGGCAGTTATTGATAAGGAAATTTGTATTAACTGTAAAAGCTGTGAAAGAACGTGTCCTGCTGAAGCGGTAACATTCAATCAAGATAATGAGATTATTGATATCAAAGTTGGAGCTATAATAATTGCTACAGGGTGGGATGAATATCCTATTATTGAAACAAATGAATACAAATATGGGTTTTATCCAGATGTTATTACTCAAATAGAATTAGAAAGAATGTTGAGCCCTATTGGGCCCACTAATGGTCATATTTATAAAATTTCAGATGGAAAAACACCACAGAAAATTGCAATGATACAATGTGTAGGCTCCAGATCATTACGCGCTAATACATATTGTAGTGCCGTATGTTGCAATGTTTCATTAAAAAATGCACAACTACTGAAACAAGAATATCCTGAAATGGATATCACAATATTTTATATCGATATACGAACTTGGGATAAAAATAATGAAGAATATTATCGAAATATTAGAGCCCAAAATGTGAATTTTATTAAAGGTAAACCTGGAGATATAAAACTAAATCAAGATGGCACAATGCGATTATTTTTTGATATGTCACTTGAAGATAATGTATCTTATATTGATTTTGATCTTGTGGTTTTATCAACTGGAATGGTACCTTCTAAAGGAACTCAAAAAATTGCTGATTTATTGGGATTGACTAAAGGTCCAAATGGATTTTTATCTGAAGTGCATGGATGTTTGAAACCAGTGGAAACTAAAGATCTTGGAATCTATATTTGTGGATGTGCTACGGGTCCAAAAAATATCCCCTATTCAGTATCTTCGGCCTTAGGTGCAGCAAGTAAAGTTGCTACCTTATTATCTAATGAAATTCTACGCCAAGAGCTTATTATTGCTGAAGTCGATGAGAATTTATGTATGGGGTGCCATAGATGCGAAAAAATCTGCAATTTTGGAGCCATAGCAGTGAATGAAAATGAAGTTGCTGAGGTTGATGATTTAAAATGTAAAGGCTGTGGAGCTTGTGTTACCTCCTGTCCTGCAAGGGCTATTGACTTGAAATATTACAGAGATGTTCAATTTGAAGAAGAAATAAAAGGAATTGGAGGAGTTGAAGTGAAAGTAGAAAATACTAGAGATCAAATAGTAAATTAAACCAATAAGGTGAGTAAATGACAGATAAAAAAAATGGTGGAAGAAAGATTATAGCATTTGGATGCGAGAAATGAGGGTATGCCGTCGCAGATTTAACCGGTACAACTAGAAAATCATATTCAACTGATTTTCATTTAATACGAGTAAAATGCACAGGAAGGGTTGGAATTCATCTAATCATGGAATCATTTTTAAATGGTGCTGATGGTGTTGCCGTTATTTCTTGCCATGAGGGAGAATGCAATTTTGGTAATGCAAATATGAATACCAATAAGCATATTAAATTTCTGAGAAAATTATTTGATCATATTGGAATAAGTCCCGAAAGGATACAACAATATTTCTGTGCTGCCGCAGAAGTCGAGAAGTTTGTGGCATCTGTAGAAGACATTACAAAAAAAGTTCATGATTTGCCTCCACTCCCGAAACGTAATTTAAAACCGAATTAGAATGATCCTTTCAAAAAAATATTAGTTGAAAGGCTACTAGCCCTTAGTATGGGTGTTCGGACTTAATAATAGATTTAAAAAAAAGATTATATGGAAATTTATGAATCCTGAAGGTTCTTTAACATGGGAATATCTAAAAAATGTAGCAGATACCTTAGATTCATTTAGAATAAGAGCATTAATAGATGCAAAAGATGATATTTTAAACGCTGGTCGATATTCTGAGGACCAATATTACTCAATCTTACTCAAAATGTTTGATGAAGATTTAATTAAATATTCTCTTTTTGAGTTTTTGAAAGCAAAACCAAAAGCTAACATTGAAACCCTAAAAGAATTTTCTCTAAAAAACTCAATTGATATTAAGAAAGCCTATAGTTTATTAGAACTTCTTAGGTCCGAAAATGTTATAAAGGTAGAAGAAATCTATGATAAAGCTGAAATTAAAGGAGAAGACACAGATCCTAAATTAATCTTACGTGATTTTAAAATAGAATGCAATAAAGGAGATATTTTTCAAATTAAATCTATTTATGAACCTGTTGAGGTAATATTTAATTCAAATGTTTGTTCTGGTTGTGGAACTTGTGCAGGCGTATGTCCTGTAAATTGTCTCAATATTTATAATGGATTTGGGAAAATAGATAAAGAAAAATGTATTCGATGTGGTATATGTTATTTTGTATGCCCCAGAAGTTATTTACCGGTCAATCTTATAAATATGTACCAAAATAAAGCACTTGATTTTAAAGAATATTCTAATATAGGTTTCTTTACAGAAGTCTATTCTGCTCGAACAAAAATAAAAGAAATTTCAGAAGTCTGTCAGGATGGCGGTATTGCTAGTACTTGTTTGTATTATCTTTTTGATAATCAAAAGATAGATTTTGCTTTAGGAGCCAAAATGAGTAATACAATTTGGCGCCCCGAACCGTTGCTCCTTAAGAGTAAAGAAGAAATTCTTCAAACTTCAGGAACTAAATATGTTAATAACCCTACATTGCAAATTTTAAATGAGTGTAATAGCTCTAATCATAAAATTGCTGTGGTAGGAGTTCCTTGTATGATGCAAGCATTACTTAAATCAGAGATTTATAATATAGGTATTCCCTGTTTGAATAATATAAAGTATAGAATCGGTATATTTTGTATGGAATCTTTTTCATATCAATCTCTCTTAAAAATTTGTGAAGTACTAGGAATAGCGATAAACGATATAAGGAAAATGGATATTAATAAGGGGAAATTTTTTGTTTATACAAAAAATAAAGAGGAATATTATGTTCCTATAAAGGAAACAAGTCATTTGGCTAGGGAAGATTGTGAAGTTTGTTTTGATTTAACCTCCGAATCTGCTGACATCTCAGTTGGATCGATAGGTTCCCCTTCAGGATGGAATACCGTAATTATAAGAACTGATATTGGTAAAAATTTATTTAAAGCACTTATTGCAAATGACTTAATCGAATCAAAACCAATAGAGGAGGTTACTCCTGGTTTACCTATGCTACAAAAAATTGCTGGAAATAAGAAAAATGGATGTAAGAAACATATAAATGAGAAAAAGGAAAAAAATTTAAGAGTTCCAATTTATTAAGCTTCCTATCACCCCTCTTAAATTCAAAACTATATCTTTATGATAATTTTATATAAGATCTGAATGAAAATCAAAAAATTAATATTTTAATCCTCATTAAATTGAGTAATTTAATTATAATAATTATTTTCATAAAATATGAGTTCACCGATCAGGCCCAAAAATTTCAGAGAACAAGTCTATTTTACACAATTAAGGTCTCATGTTGATGGAAACGCAAAAGTAGAATTTGGATTAACACAAATTAAAGGGATTGGGAAACGTTTTGCTCAAGCAATAGTTAGGTTAGCCAATGTAAGCCCTGAAGCGAGAATTGGAGCTATACCGGAAAAAGATCTCAATAGAATAGAAGAGATCATTCTAAATCCCGTTGCAAATGGTATTCCTAACTGGATGGTAAATCGAAAAAAAGATTTAAGAACTGGAGAGGATAGACATCTTCTTGGAAACCAATTGGAGATTTCAGTGAAGCGAGATATTGATAGGATGAAACGGAACAAAAGTTATAAAGGAATTCGGCACCATTTGCACTTAAAAGTGAGGGGCCAAAGAACAAAGAGTACTGGAAGACATGGATTAGTTGTTGGAGTTCTGCGAAGGAAAATGAAAAAACAAAAGCTATAAAAGTGATTAATAATAATGGGAGATCCGCGAAAATTAAAAAAGAAGTTTAAAAAGCCTGCTCATCCTTATCAAAAAGAGAGAATGATGGAAGAGCTGGAGTTTTTAGGGAAGTATGGATTACGAAATAAAAGGGAATTCTGGAAATCGCGTACAATGCTTGGAAAATGGAGAAATATTGCGAGGCAATCACGATCATTACCACGAGAACAAGCGATTGATGTTCAAAGTACATTAATTAAAAAATTGCAAAGATTAGGAGTGATAGGATCTGAAGCGGAATTTGATGATGTGCTCCTTTTAACCGTAGAAGATGTATTAAAAAGAAGATTACAAACTTTAGTTTATGAGAAAGGACTTGCAACAACGATATATGAAGCGAGGCAGAAAATAGTGCATAACCATATTCAAGTAGGAAATAAACGAATTAATTCTCCTTCTTACATTGTCAAAAAAGAGGAAGAAGATTTAATTACATTTGCAGCGAGTAGTCCTTTTGTAAAATCAACTTAAAAAAAGAGGTAAATATTATGAGTAAACAAAAAATAAAATGGTGTATTGTGCATATACTTTCTAGCTATAATAACACAATTGTGACAGCAACGGACCTTAGTGGTGCTGAAACGTTTGCTAAGTGCTCAGGGGGTATGGTAACCAAGGCTGATCGCGATGAAAGTAGCCCATATGCAGCAATGCAATGTGGATTTCGAGTAGCGAACGATCTTAAAGATAAAGGTATAACTGGTATTCATATTAAGGTAAGAGCTCCAGGTGGCAATAAAGCACAAACCCCGGGTCCCGGAGCTCAAGCTTGTATCCGAGCCTTGGCCAGATCAGGTTTACAAATAGGTAGAATCGAGGAAGTCACTCCAAAATCTCACGATCATTGTAGACGAAAGGGAGGACATAGAGGCCGTAGAGTGTAATTAAATATATTTACCAAATTATAGATTTGGAAATTAAAATCGAAAGAAAATTAATAATGTTTTCTTGTTTTAAATTAATAAAGTAATAAAAATATATTTATAAGAGCTATATTCTCGATTCTTCTTGTACTCGGGATTTTTCCTTTCTCACTAAAAAATATACAATCCAACTTGCAATTGGGATTACTAAAACAATTAATAACCATAATTCCGCATTTAAATTCCTTCTCAGGCTATCTTTATAAATATATTGGGCCATATAAATATACACGACGAGGAATGCTAACCATATTATCAATCGTAAAATAGGGTACTGGACTTGCCTTTCTGTTTGAAGTATTTCTAATAACATAATATCTTAACTATATTTATGTAATATTTATTCTTATGTTTAGTAATTTTTATAAAATGCTGTATTATAAATTTATTGTTTTAACTATTATTACCAAAAAAATAAATTATTGATTATTTTCTTAATATATAAAGATATTTTTATTCTGAGGAGATCAATTAAATATTCAAATGATTCAATATGAGTGAAAACGAATTTCTACAAGAAATAAAAGAAATATATCTTCATTTAACGGATCAAGAACCTACTCCTGATGAGGAAATTGAAGCAAGAGGTCAATTAATTGATCTATTCGAGAATTTAAAAATGATAAATGTATTTCCTCAACAAATTAGTCTTATTGAGGATATACTTTCCAAACTTGAAAATTGGGACACATTAGATTTATGGTTTAAAGAAGTAGAAGGATTACCAGGGAATATTGATAAATTTTTAAAATTAAGTGGTGTGAGAAAAGAATCAGCCAAAGTTCAAACAATTGACGAGAGTGGTGAAAGTTTAGAGGCTAAAACTAGTGCCGACATAGAAGTACCGCAAATAGATGTTTCAGATATAGTTTTTCAAGTTACAGAGCAATTTAAAAATGAAATTGGCAATTTAAAAGATACCATCGAACATTTAAAACAGGAGTTGGACAGTAAAGACGAAAAACTACAAGAACTTACTCATAAGAAACCGGTGCAAAAAATAATTCCTAAGAAAGAAGTAAAACTTGCTCCACCAGAGATAAAAATTCCCTCAATAAAAAAACCTGAAATAGCACCTCATATAAAAATTCATCTTGAACAAACTGCAGAAGAAGGTACAGAGGAGACTCTATTTTATGAAGAAGAAATTGAAGAACCTGAATTTGAGGAAGAAATGGAAATCTCTGAGATAAATGAAGAGTCATTAATGGAGCAAATCAAATCTGCAGAATCTTTAGAGAAACCGAAATTGACTCCTATGATTTCAGAAATACCAAGTATTGATGCTGAATCTAAAATTCCATTTAAGCTTGCGCAAATTCCCTCCGAAGAAGTGGATTTAACACCTATACCTGTTGAAAAACCAGAAATTATGAAAATTTCTGAGGACAATACAAGACTAACGCCTTTACCAACTGTAAAGCCTAAATCTATGAAATCTGCAGGTCTAGATGCGGAGCTTATGCCAATTCCTTCTGAGTCGGATATTTCAGAAGAATCAATATCAATGCCAATTCCTGCTGAAACTGAAGAAAAACCAATTTTAACTCCAATAATTAGGTCGAAACCTAAAATTTCACCCATTAGTATAGAAGAAATTGATACCGATACTATTAAATCCAGTGGAACTGATCTTTTTAATGTCCTCTCATCAGTAGCCAGCAGATCTTCTGAGCAAACATTAGAACCAGAGAAAAGGGCAAAACTGGAACCCGCTAAAGAGATATTGAAAAAAGAAGCGAAAAAGGAAGAAGTAACCTCAATCCCTACAACACTAAAAGTTTTTCCTAAATCGGTAGAGCCAGTTCCTAAAAAAGTCGAGACCGTAGCCTTTTCTGAGACTTATGCAATTGAACCCGAAAAAAGTGTCGAAGCCTTACCGAAAGATAAAGATAGTCTTTACCAAGAATTAATTGCTCTTGAGGGAAGGAGATATTCTTTGGAAAAAAGCTATAAAGATTTGAGTAATAGCTATGGTAGTGGAACAATAGATGAGTACGAATTCAACAATCGCAGTGAGGGCCTTAAAAACCAATTAGATGAAATAAGTGCTCGAATAACTAAGATTAGAAGAATTATCGCAAGTTTGTGAATGAATTTTATGAAAAAAACAGAAGAAATCTAAATTTAATTTGAAAATTTTGTTCTTATATAGGTCTCTTTTTGTCCATAACGAGTAATTTAGGTAATTTTAATAGTTTAAAGAAATTTCGCCCCGTGGTACCTTTGCTAAACCGTAGTTTCCTATTTCCAAATTTATTTTTTTTCAATAACATATGGACAATAGAATTTTCCCCATTACAAAAAAATATTAGGTCTTCTGGAGTGAATTTCAATACTAAATCATAATCATCCTTTAAATCACCTTTATTTAATTGATGATTTCCTTTATTAAAAACTAAATTAAACCAAGTATAGGAGTTTTTATCTGTTTGTAATCCCAGATTAATTTTTGCATCAAAATTTTTGAATTTTTTAAGGTTCTTAGGATTTTTTTTTTTCTCAATGATTAAACTATCTAGCATCCTATTAGTTAGATCATACATATACTCCTTCTGAGCTTCAATCATTTTTCTACCTATTGAATTTAATTACTTTTATATATTAGAATACATTAATTATTGATCATATTTAATGATCATCACTAAATATTATCTATTAGAAATTAAAAGGTTTTTCAAAAAAGAAAGGTTTTAAAAATGGTAAAATTTGATGACTTAAAGGAAGAGGCAGTCGCATGGAGTAAAGAATATTGTGAAGCTTTAAATAATAATACCAATTATGAAGAGTCTGCAAAAAATTGGGGTATTGATTTTGAAGGTGCTTTATACATAGTATTGGAGGCATGTGGAGAGATTGAGGAAGATATTGCTGCTTTTATTGACCTCAAAGCCGGGAAATGTTTAGGTATTAAAATTCTCAGAGTCAATGAAGATCCCCCCAGAGAGCCAATTTTAAAAGTTTTTGGCAGTATGCTCAATTGGAGAAAGGTTGCTTTTAAAGAGATAGATATTATCCAATCATTAATGCAAGGAGTACTAAAACTCGAAGGTGAGATGAGTTTAGCTATGAGATATGCTAGAGCTGCTATGGAATTAATAAATACAATGGAAAATACTGACAGGACATTATTTACTAAATATGACTTAGGCGATTGAATCTAATATGCTAAAAGTAAAAGAATTACCAAATAATATTTATTTTTTTATTTCAATTTTTAATTATTATGAGATGTAACTTATCATTTCATTTGGAGAAAGGATTTTTATAATAGATTTTTAAAGTTTCTATATTCTATTTTGAAATATGAGATACACTTTTGAATTCTTATTTTAAACTTTACGTACTTTAAAGAATGGTGGCATCTTATTTTTATGTTCTGCCGCCTTCATCATCTTTATTACCTTTTCAACCTCATCAGCATTTATATCATTTAAATCTAAATGATGATCAATTCTGTATAAAATTTCGTCTAACAAATCATAATTCATTCCAATTTCACCCTCATCTGTTTGCCCTTGCCAGAGTCCCGCACTTGGTGGTTTTTTGATTATTTTCACGGGTATGCCGAGAATTTGAGCAATTTTTCTAACTTCACATTTATATAAAGCACCTAAAGGTTCAAAATCAACTCCTCCGTCACCATATTTAGTAAAATAACCTATGGCGATTTCTGCCCGATTTCCTGTTCCTCCGACAAGATATTCTAAAGATTGGCCGACATAATAAATCGTTGTCATTCGTAATCTTGGTTTAATATTTGCCAATGCCATTTGGTTTGATTGGATTTCAGCAGGTAATACTTTAACTAATTCTTTATAAACTGAGGTTAAATCTGAAACTACAAATGAAATTCCTAAATGATTCGCGATTAACTTTGCATCCTCTAAATCTTGAGGGATGGATTCAATCGGTAATCCTAAAGTCAATACATTCTCTTTACCAAGTGCATTTGCGCTTAAAGCCGCAGTAACTGCGCTATCAATTCCTCCACTTAATCCTAAGACCACGCCTTTTGCATTCGCAGAATATACATAGTCTTTAATCCAATTTTGAATTTCAATAGCCAATTTTTTATAATTCAATTCACGCATTATTTCATTACCAAATTAGATATAAAATATGTTCATAATAACGTGTAATTTTTTAAATCCAGAATTTTTTAAATAAATAATATTATAATATAATAAAAAGTAAAAGTTAATAAAAACCCATAAAAAAGTATTAACTATGTGTGCTGAAGAATTTAAAGCGATTGTCGATTCATCTTTTGATAAAGGGACACCTCTTTGGATCTACACCAATGATTATATCTATGGAATTGTTCCCTCCGATAATGATAGGTGGCTTGAAGTCTCCTATACGTTTGATGAGCCCGATGACCCTCTTGTGAAAGCAGAAAAAGGCGCAGATCTAGCCTTTCAATTGATGTTAGAAGAACTCACCAAAGGTGTTTCTTTTTATGTAGAAGATTTAAATGTTACTATCTTAAAAGACTATGCGAAAGGTCTTGAAGGCAAATCAGGGTCGCAGAAAATTAATGCGATAATCACAGAATTAATTAATAATACTGGAACCTATTCAAATAATCTACCAATCATAAAAAGTAAAGATGAGCTCGGAACTTTAAAGGGAAAGTTATAAGAAATTTTTTATTTTACCATATTATAAAATTTTATAAATATAAACCATCTCTTAATGGATGCTTTTTTCTGAATTCCTCATCAATTTTTCTCCCTAACTGATGTTCTAAATTTGAATTTTTTTCGCCAATAATCTTTTTTAGATAGTCTCCGTGTTCTTGAGAATATTTTTCTATACCTGCCGCCACGACACTTTGATCTTTTTTAATAGGTACAACCATCCCAAATAGTCTGAGAAAATCATTTGGAGTCATATTATTTCCGATTTTTTCATCAATATCCTTGTCAATATTTCTGGCGATCGTACCCATTGACAAAGCCGAATAAGGACTTAACTGTTTGGATTTTAACCAATAAGCATTTGGTTTTTTTGTAATGAAAGTATCATAGTTTCCTTTTTTATCTTTGGAGCCAATTACTCTCCACTGTTTAGGATCTTTGTCATACTCCTTCTTCATTTTTTTAACAATATGCTTTATTGGAGCAATTCCATCGTAATCTTCTTTTTCATCTTCTTCTTTCATATTCTCAATAATATAAAGGTAATAAAAGTATAAAAATATAAAGAAAATCCCGGATAAGAAGTTAATTATTTATAGCTTAAAATTTATAACTGAATTAACCCCTTATACTTTTGAGAAAGAATAATAATTTTTATAAAGATATGAATGAAGTGGAAGATTTCCAAGGAATTAATAAAATCTATAATTTATTTAAAAGCAGTTTAGAGAATAATAATCATCAGAAATTAAAAAATTGTCTGAAGTTAATTAAATTAGCCGAAAACCTCTTTTTAAAAACTTATCGCAAGCGAAAAGAAGAAGGGGTATATTATACAAGCAATGATATTTCAGATTTTATGGTTACTGAAGCCCTTATTCTTTTAATCAATAAATGGAATACAGAAAATAAAATTGAAAATATTGAAGATATACTTAGGTTAAATCCTGAAAAAAAGGTCCTTTTTTGTAATACATTATTAAACATTAAAATTTGTGATCCTGCATGTGGATCAGGAGTATTTCTATTAAGTATGGCGGAAATTCTATATAGTAGTATTAAAAATCTAAACCCGAGTTTAAAATCCTCTAAAATTAAACTTCAAATAATAAATAATCTTCATGGATTTGATATTAATGAATCTGCAATTAAATTAAGTATTTTAAAATTGTTTGATTGGGCTTATCAAGGGATTGATGATAATTTTTCTAATATAATTTCTGTGCTAGAATCTAATCTAAAAATAAAAAATAGTTTAATTCATTCAAAAATCCCAAAATTCGACATAATCTTATCAAATCCCCCTTATGGAAATATCTTATCATCAGATGAAAAGGAGTTATTTAAAAAAAGTAAAATATATCATGATATTTATTGCGTTTTCCTAATGAAAGTTCTTGAATGGAGCAATGATATAATTGCCTTTTTAGTCCCTAAGAGTTTTCTCCTCAGGCAAGGATATATTGAATTTAGAAACACACTTCTTTCAAATGCAAATATATTAAAAATCTTTGATATTGGTTCTAAAGTATTTAAAAAAGCAACAAATGAAGTTCAAATCACAATTTATGAAAATAAGAAAATATCCGCTAATGGAAGGAAAAATTTAGAAATTTATGATTATCCAAACAAAGAAATT
>JBHLNT010000037.1:0-29956 GCA_048941265.1 Promethearchaeota archaeon | reverse complement strand
TTTCATCTTCTTTTTTTTCGAAATCATAGTTTTTTAACTCATAATCCTTTAAATAATGTAATTTAATCTGATATCCTATTTTTCGCATTTCAGATTGGGTGTTTTCAAAATGCTCTAGTGGTTCAGGTTCTGCCATGCTAATTACCACTTTTGGCTCAAAACTAAAAGGATCTTCCTCAAATAATACAATTTTATAATAATTAGAAATAATATTTCTAATTTTATCAGAAATTTTCAAGTTTTTCATAAAATTACTCCACTTTACTCATTTTCTTGGTTATCATTATTTACAGTAATCGCATTATTTCTAATAGACTTAATTTTTTCTAAAATATCTGAATTTTTTGGGATATGTTGTACATATATTAAACTTTTATCAATAAACGGATTGGAATCAAGATCATGTATTAATGATATTTCAATGTCATAATGCATTCTTTTATTTGAAGACTTGATAGATTTTATATTGATATAAGGTATCATAAGATAATCCTTTCCATATTTAGTTATGATTTTTTCATTGGTAAAAAGAAAAATTGAATTTTTCATCAATAATGTACCCGGTAACATACAAAGTGTAATCATACCAAAAAGTGATCCAAACATTGCTAACGTGAGTATAATTAAGAATAAAATAAAAGAGAACCTGATGATAAATGATATCATAGAAAATAACAAAATCATACTAAGAAATCCCACAATTATCATTAGGATATGATTCTGAATTGAAATTTGAGGTTTGAATGTAAGCAGGATCTCTTCTTCGGGATTCAAATATTTATAGAATGGTTGCATCATTTGATCAGATAGTTCTCGATAACTTGAGTTTTCAATTGGTAATTGATAATTCCTAGCATAATTTCGATATTCTAAAATCGCTAATACCAACATAGATCCCATGTAAACTATATCTATATATGCCAAAATTAAGGTATATAATATTGCTAATCCAGCCGAAATAATAATAGCAAAGATAAAACCATATCTCTTTTTTTTATAAATTACAAATATAGTAATTAGAAAACCAGTAATATATAATAAATCAAAAATATCAAAAAATGAATGCAGTATTAAATTGCTGGTAAAGACGGAGATATACAAGCCAGTATATACAACACACATAACTAACAAAATAATAGTAAGAGGGGTAAAAGATATTTTTATTTCTTCTTTATCAGTCTTTAGCTGAGAATCACGAATAGGAAGATCTACTGCAAGAGTTTCCTTAGACTGAGTAAAAGTTTTTTCATTTCTTAAAAATCCTTGTTTAGCTTTCCAAGATAAGTAATTGAGATAAATTATCTCTGCTACTTTAAGATAATCTTTAGTCGGTCCAAATTTTATTTCTTCTATATCCTCATATGCAGACTTAATTTTGATCCCTCCAATGAATTTTTCTGCCTCTATTTTGGATGAATAAAAAGTATTATATAGATCAATATAAAAACTTGAATTAAATGGAAAAGAATTTGATGAATCTCCTTTAATTAAAATAAGTTCCTTTTCTATTAACCTTAAAATAATATCATTTTTGGGAGATAGTATCTTTGATAAGCTAATTTTACGTCTTGGAGAAATTAAAATGTCCGTTAAACCAATACTTAAAATACAGACAAATAATAAACTATAAATGGTTGTATCTTTACTATTTATGAAATCGTATATAATACCAATCAATCCAATTACAATTGAAATTATACTTATTATAATAAAGGTACTTGATATCCTATTTGATTTATTTACTTTCTTCCATAAGACCTTATCCAGTTCAAAATCATAAGGAAGTCTTATTTGATTCTCGCTTTTTATAGTTTCTAATCTTTCTTTTACATTTCCATAATCCCACATTATAGACTCTATTATATTTTGATTTATTAATAAGTTCTGAACACCTCTGATTAAGATTCTATTTTTTTGCTCAGGTTTTATCTCATCTGAGAAAAAATCAATTGTTCCATTAGCGTTTAATTTGTCCGAATGTCTCTTAAATTTAAATGTGATTAGTTTAATAGACTTCAACTCTATCGAATTAATATATTCTTCTTGATGCGCACTCTCATATATATAAACTTTTTTATTTGTAAAAATCACATAATATTCTCTTTTATAACTCAATTTCTTCCTCATAATTAAAGAAACTATTAACACTAAAGGAAAATAAATAAAATACATTAGCAATAAATACGGCGAAAATAAATAACCTAATCCTCTCCTAATTACAGAGATTATACTTGTTATTATCACTGTAATTATCGTTCCTACGATTGAAAGGATAAAAATTTTATCAATTTTTGAAGGTTTATGTGCCCTAAATTTATGAAGAATTTTTTCATTTGGTATTAAATTATTATAAAGTTGTTCAGGGATTTCAAACTCATTTTGAGAATCTTCCAATTCTAACCATCTCCTATTAAATTATTGTTAGATTGGGTTGCTTTTTTCCTTAAGTGCTTAATTTTATCTATTAGGTCAGAATTTTTTGGAACATGCGGGATATATATTCCGAATTTATTGATAAAAGGACTTGACTCGATCGCTTTCTTTAATAATATTTCTACCTCATAATGAGTTTTTTTGGTCATAGAAGATATTGATGCTATATTTAAGTAGGGAGTCATTAGAATATGTTTGTCATATTTAGCTATAATTTTTTGATCTGTAAAAATAAAAATTGATCTTTTCATTGCTAGACTTCCAGATAAAGAACATAATGTCATAATACCCCATATCATTCCTATAATTATAGGAATGAAAAGAATGAGAAATAATACTAATGAAATAAACAATATTACAAAAAACATCATTAAACAAATAAAGCCGATTATTATCTGTAATATTTTCTTATTAATATTGATTTCTGGTATGAAACTAAAAAAAACATTCTCATTAGGATTTAGATAATTTAGAAATGGTCCTAAATTTGGATTATCACGTTTTAAATGTAAAATATTTTCTAAAGAATCTAAATTGTATCCACAAAAACTACAGAATTTGCCATATATTAATTTTCCACAATTTGGACAAATTCCGGTATCCTCTGCCTCAATTGATTGTTGATAATTCTTTTTATAATTTCGGAATTCCAAAACCGATATGACTAAAATTACTCCAAATATGATTATATCAATTTCATAAAGAAATATAATGGAAATAATTACATGAAAAGCAGATTCTATTATTATTATTATGAATCCATATTTTTTTTTTCTTAATATTCCATAAATGCTAATTAGGAATCCTGTGATATAAAATGGATCGCTAATGTCGAATATTGAAAAATATATTAAATTAACTATGAAGGGTACCCCAATTAGAATTGTAATTATTATACATAATGAGAGTAAAATTTTTGTGTTTAACGTTAAATCTGAAACAAGATATTCCCCTTTTTTATCTATTACTAACAATTTTTCTTTCTCATCTATGATTAATTGTTCCTTCTGAATACATTTTTGTTTTTCTATAATTTGTTGTTTATTTTCTAAAATACCTTGTTTAGCTTTCCATTCAAGCAAATTGAGGTATATAATCTCAATTA
Organism: Promethearchaeota archaeon; assembly: GCA_048941265.1. Taxonomy (GTDB): domain Archaea; phylum Asgardarchaeota; class Lokiarchaeia; order Sigyniarchaeales; family SOKP01; genus LW40-45. Next base: position 26,418 of record JBHLNT010000037.1, on the reverse strand, counting down.
ATTCACCATAATTATCTATAGGTCCAAATTTTATATAATTCTGAGAATCAAAATAAGGTTTAATATGCAAAGCACCAACATACTCTCTAGATTTTGATTTAAAATTGATCATTTGAGAGAAATTTATATATATATTGTTATTAAAATTTATTTCTTTAGAAGAATCCAAATTTGTAAAAGAAATTTTATCCTTATTTAAAACTAAAGTTATATCCTTATTAGAAGCTAAATTTTTTTTAATTTGAATTAATCGACTCGTTGGAAAGATAAGAAATGAAAATCCAAAACTTGAGAGAAAAATAAAACTTAAAACAGTTATCCCCAAATCCTCACGAATCATTAGCATAAAGATTAAACCGATAATTCCTAATATTAACGCTGATAGGCTTAATCCAAATGCGATAGTATTTTTTTTTTTAGAAACATAAAAGTCTTCCCACAGTTCTTTCTTAATATTAAATATACGAGGATAAGTAATTTGTTTATTCTCATTAATTTCCTTTAGTTTTTTGTTAAAATTGCCATAAATCCATAAAATTGATTCAATTAAGTTAATATTTTTCTCTATATTTCGCACATTCTTAATCGAAATACCGTGCTCTAAAATCATATTAATATCTCCTTTAAATATTGTTTGATTTTTGCATTTCTTTATCTTATATGTTAAAAAAATTGCAGAATCTAAATCAAATGAATCATAAAACTCAATATGTTCAGAGCGGTTTTTTGGGTAATCCTTTGTATATAGAAAGATTCTTTTATTAGTGATAATAAGAAAAAATTCTGTTGTAAAACCGCTTTTAATGTCTGTAAATATTAAAAATAAAAAAATTGATGGAAGAAAAATCAAAAAAATAGGCCAAAAAAAAAAAAGAATTGATTGCTTTTCCATTCGTCCTAATAATTATTAAAATAGCACTAACAATAACAAAAACTCCTAACCCATATATCATATAGTTAAAAATCTTTTCGTATATTGATGGACTTATTGTATTTAATTTAAAGAGAATTTCTTCATCTGCGGATAGATCATCTATAATTTGTTCAGGAACTTCAAACTCATATGTATTATATTCTTTTAAATGCTTCATCTCTATCCGTGATGAATTTTAATAGTTATAATTTATTTTATTTCTGCCTTGGTTGCATAATATGTACTATTTTTATATATAATTTCCTTAATACTGGAAAAATAAGCGAATTAAATGACATATTTGTGAGAAATTAACTGGAATACTAAGAGTTGAAAAATCAGTGGAATTGAAACGGGATATAATAATGCATGTTCGACAAGAAATCGGTCCTGTTTTTCAGCCAGATGTCGTCCAATTTGCTGATGATTTGCCTAAAACACGCAGTGGTAAGATTATGCGAAGAATTTTGAAAGCAATTGCCTCTGGAACCGATATCGGAAATGTCACAACCTTAGCAGATCCTTCCGTTGTTGATTCTCTTCTTGAAGAGCGTAAGAAAATGGATGTAGATATTGGTTAAAAAAAACAATACTTTTCTTTTTTTTTTAATTAACTTTGTTAGTCTGGTTTTTTTCTAGCTTTCCATTGTAAATACTTTTCCATTTTATCGCTTAGTTCTTTCTTTTTTTGTCTAGCTCTCTTTCTTTTGTCCCTTTGTTTTTTTCTAAATTTTTCCTCTTTTTAAACCTTCGTTTATCAAATTTATCAAATAATTTTGGACATTTTGAGGTTATGTTGCAGGGAAATACCAGTATTCGTATAATCGATCTAATTCTCTATTTGTGGCATAACCTAAAAAACCATTATCAGCACAATTTTTATAGAATTCATAATTATTAATCCAATTGGTTGGATAATCAATAATAAGGACCGCTTTTTCTTCTTCTAATGCTTTATTTAGATTTTTGATACTTTTTACACGATCTTCCTCATCTGTTGGATCATCATCATCAAAAAATAAATCTTCACGACCAATTCCATCAATATGATCGAGATATGTTGAGTTTTTCAACAAGTTATCTCCATTTTGCACAAATACTAAGAAGTCTTTACCTTGATCTGACTTGACATAATCAGAAATGTTACTTACAAAATCAATCATTAACCAATCGGAAATCGGAATATCATCCTCATAGTATTCATATGCATCAATAAGATCCATATATATTCCATCAAATTCGGCGTCAATAATGCGATCTAAATAATCATAAATAATATCCTGCCAGCCTTGCATCCAATATCTTACTTTATAATTCCCGCCCCAATCAGGATTTTCTTCATCTAACCAAGCAGGAGCACCACTATCAGGTATACCATCCTCGTCGCTATCCCATGAATCTTCCCAATAATATCTATAATCTTCAGCTTCTCCTATACTGATATAAGAGATAAGGAGCTTTTTTTCATCTCCCGAGGATTTCATATAGTCAAGATCATCATCTGTGAATTCTTCATCTTCGGAACCATCTGCAGAATAGTCAATAATGATTAAATCATATTTAGAATCTCTAATCTGTTTTTTATCAATATCATTAATCCAATAAGCGAAATCATCAATTTGTCTATCTGCTAATTCAAATTTAGGTCTTTTAAAATTAATTAAAGAATATAATGTAAGCAATACCCCGAGGGATGTTCCAATTATAACAATTGTAATTAGAAAAATAATTTTTAATTTACTATGGTTTTCTTTTGTCCACCTAAGAAATTTAAATTTTGATTGAATCATAAAATAAAACTCCTTCTTTCTTAATTTGAATAGTAGACTTTTCTCTCTAATTTTATTATTTAAAAAAATTCTCTCTTCTTTTAACTTTTTTTAAAGAATATTTAGTAATTAGATCTTTCACCTTTTTTTTCGCTAAAGTATTTAAATGGGTGCATCTAATTTTTTTTGCTTTTATCGCTTTTAATATAATGCTTCTCCCTTTTTCAGATCGAGTGAGTATTGTAGTATATTTATCAGGTGAACCTAATCCTCCAAATGAGATATCAGCGTAAATATTAGTATAATCATTACAAGCATTACATGCTGCCCGCATATATGCATTTAGCTTTTTAAAGGGAATACGAATTATTCTTTTTGTTGTTTGTATATCTTTCATAGTAATAATTAAATCTTCTTTAATGTTTATTTTTTCAATATTTTCGAATTTAAGATTAAAATCTTTTTCAAACTTCTCTACATGGTTTATATCAAAGAAGAAGTTTTCATAACAAAAAAGTCCTAAACAAATCTCAATATTTTGCGAGGGCATGATACCTAAATTCTGCATACATCTAATAGTGTAAATTTGACAAGGAGTTCCAACTACTGCTAATTTTTTAAATCGATATTGATTTAATTTGGGAAGTGAATTAGTATAGGTATGGAATTTTTGGATCTTTTCCAATTGTGGAGATATATCCAATTTTATTCCTGAAGCTTTTAATAAGTCTTCTTTATTTTCGGCAATTATAGCATCTCGGGAAAAGGGGCCTAAAGTTCTTGCTACAATTGCTCCATCAATCAATTTTTTCTCTAACAAAAAATTTATTATTGTGTTTACAATCCCTCCATCAGTTCCATAATTCAAATAATCTTTATCGGTAGATTGGCAAGAATATATATTAAAGAAAAATCCTAAAGGCATAGTAGAGAAATCTGAAAATTTATAGGTTTTATTGATTTCTTGTTCTAAAGCATGAGTCTGTGGGCAAATTAAATAACATAATGCACATTTAAGGCATTTATCCTTGTTTAAGTATTCTGGAGGTGAGTTAGGACCTTTAAATCCGATTACCTGATGCTCAATTGAATTGCAGAAACTAACACAACCTCCACATTGTTGACAAATTCCTCTTTGATGTACTTCCTTAATTAGATCTCTAAAAGATTTCATTATCTTTATTAATTAGAAAATAAATCTATTTTTTTAATAGTAAAATTGCATATCACGAGCTTCTAAGCTTCTCCAAAACTTTTTAAAAAATTCAGAGGATTCCTTGTCCTTTTCTAAGTATTTTTTTAATTCGATCAATACATCATCTTTTCCAAGTTTGATAATTGTGAATAATGCTATTTTTCGTAACTCGTCATCCTCCAGATTTTTAAAGTTATCCAAAGCGTATTCAGTCAAATCCTTTTTCTCTAGGTCAATGACAACTTTTAAGGCTAATTCCTTTTTTTCTTTGAGGTTCGGATATTTGTTCCAATCTTCAGTAGGTGATTTAAATGTTTTTAAAACATTAATAAATTCATTCTGAAATTTTGGCCAATTATCAAGTTTTTGTGGATTATTTACAAGAAATTCCCTAATAAATTCAAGTTGCCATTTATTTCCCTCCCTCAAGAAATTAATTAACATATCTTCATTATAGAGATTCGCTTTTTCCATCTCTACAATCAAATCTCCATCGATAATTTGATATTTATTTATGTTGTCAATCACGAGATTTTTCCAATTCTTAATATTTCCGCGTATTATGAGAATTGCTATTAAAATATCTTTAACAAAATTTGGATTATTGGTATTATTTAATTTTTTGAGAAGAATTGAAATAAATTTCTCATTATTTTTATATTTTGTAGCGATTAGAGGTAAATAATTATAGGGATGGGCTAATTTGTCTAAAAACTCTAAAGTTTCTATTTCTAAATCAAGGTCCAAAACTGCCGCAACTTTAAAAATATTTTCTCTTAGTTTCTCTAATTTTCTTTTTTCTTCAATCTCCCCTACTTCAGATATTTCTATTTCAATTTCTTTTAAATAAGTCCTAAAGATGTGTAATACAGCATCTTTATTTTTAATCGGTCCATTTTCACCAAGATGCTCGAAAGCGTTAATCACAATAGATTTCAACGTAAAATCTTTTGGATTTATATTTTTAGTGTGGTCTAAAAGAAGTGGTTCTACTCTGGAGTCTGGAACCTTTGATAATACCCTTTCTAATAAATCAACTATAACATCATCTATTTTTCCTTCTGATGTTTTAACATATTCATAAACCGGCTCGAAAATTAATGTGGTATCCAGTTCACACAATCTTCTTACATGATGTTCTCTTAATGGGGTACAGATTTCAGTTGATCCTCCATAATAACTAATCACACATTTATCATTTAATAAATCACTAACGATTTTTTGGATTTTCGTTTTTTTCTCATCATCATACACGATTGAATCTTTTAATATATTTTGAATTCCTAGAAAGCCCCAAGCTCTTAAACATGATTCATTAGTATCAAAAAGTTCGATAAAGAAATCCAGATCTTTTTTGTCGACACGTGGTTTGAAAAAATTTTTATAGATTTTGTTTATATTTTCATTAGGACCTGCCTCAATAGGAGAATATCCCTTTCTTAGTTGATTAACTATTTTTTCCTTAATCGACATGATAATTCACATTTTTTAGGTAAAATATTATATTTTGCTTTTCAGCTTTTAGCTTAATGATTCTATTTTTTTATAAAATATTAATTTTTATTTAATATTTAATTACACCCTCTAAAATGGAATTAATTGCGCTAGCAATCGCAATATTTGGTTTTTATATCTATCCATTTCATAGAGAACGTTTAAGAAAAGTAAAAGAAGCTCAACAAAGACTTCATGCTGAGAAGAAATCAAAACTTTAATATTTTTTTCTTAATATTTTTTCTTAATTTTTCATTTTTAGAATGATATAAAAAGAAAATTCTCTTTATCTTAATGTAAATTAAGGGTAAAAGATAAAATGGATTATGAACTCACCGATAAAATAGGATATTATTCAGGAAATAAAAGATTAAATACTTCTGGTTTTGATGAACCCAGATTTGATAATGAGAAAACATTAGAAAAATGGTTGGGTGGAAAAAAAGAGATTAAAATCGGGAAAAAGTTGAATCGGTATTTGAATAAAATTTCAAAAATCGTAGATCCTAATAAAATTCAAGTTCATATAATTGGGCAATCTCATATTGATTGTGCGTGGATGTGGAGAGCTGAACAAACAAGGAAAAAAGCACAAGTGACTTTCAGTAAAGCAATATTACACTCTGATATGTTTCCGAATACGTTTCATTTTGCTTTAAGTGAACCCTTACTTCTCGAATGGATTAAACAAGATAATTTAGAATTATTTAATCAAATTAAAGATAAAGTTAGGAAAGGTAATATTGAGCTTGTTGGTGGATCCTATGTTGAACCTGATTGCATGATGCCTTCCGGGGAAGCTATGATACGGCAGCGACTATACGGTATGCGTTTTTATCGCGAAAATTTTAATATTTTGCCTTTTGTTGAATGGTTCTTGGATTCTTTTGGCTATAATTATGGATTACCACAAATTTTAGCGAAATCTGGTGCGAAATATTTCTGGACAAGCAAACTTACTTGGAATAAAAATACGATATTTCCATTCGTTAACTTTTGGTGGCAAGGACCTAATGGAACACGAATATTGTCAACAAATTTCCATTATAGTGAAATTACCATACAAGTTCTCGAAAATTGGGAAAAATTTCAGATTGGAAGACATTTACTCAAAGAAAATGGCAAAAAAGTATGGAATTATACAATTGATTATAGTGAATTAAAAGAACATGTGCTAGATGATATTTGTCCTCACATAGGATGCTTTTATGGATTAAGTGATGGAGGTCATGGTCCTACTCATAAAGAAGTAGCAACTGCTAATGAGTTTGCTAAACACCCTATGTTTAAATGGAGTAATATCAGGAATTTTTTCAAAGATATCGAAAAAAACTCTGAAAAATTTCCAGTCTGGAATGATGAGCTCTATTTAGAAAATCACAGAGGCTGTTTTTCTAATCATGCAAATGTTAAAAGATATAATCGTAAGTATGAAAATTTAATCATTTCTCTAGAAAAACTCTCAGTTTTAATATCCTTGCTTAATTCGAAATTTGAATATCCAATAAAGAAATTAGAATATTTATGGAAAACTACACTTAAAAATCAATTTCACGATATTTTACCAGGTAGTTCTATTCCAGAAGTATATGATGATGTATGGGATGATTGGAATGAACAAGATAAAATAATTCAAGAAATAATAGACAACATTGGAGCAAAATTATCTGGAAATCAATATTCTAATAGTATTCAAAATGTTATAGAATTTTATCTTTTCAATCCCCTATCATGGGAAAGAAAGTCAAGAGTTTTTATTCCGGTTAGTCTTATTAAGGATAAACAAGTCCATGAAAAAGATAACAAACCCAATTATGCTAAGTTAACAATATTAAATAGTGAAAATAGCGAACATCTATGTCAACCAGTAACAGCTGAACTAGAGGATACAACTGATCGAATGCCAGCGGGATGGTGGACAGTAATTAAACTAAATCCTTTAAGTATAACTAAGGCCAAATTAGAGATTTTATCTGATATTTTAACCGAAGAAATAGAAAAGAATTTATCTACCCCTGTTTCAAATTACTCAATTTCTAATCAAAAACTAGCAATTAAAGTTGATCCAAAATCCGGAGCTCTCGTTGAATTAAAAGTCGAAAATATTAACAATGGAGAGAATTTGGTGAAGGAGCAATCGTCAAATCTGACATATGGTTTTCTTGATAATGAGCCTATTTCTCGTCATGCCTGGAATTTAACGCCTCAATATTGGGAACATCCAATTGAACTCTCTAATGAAGAAGATGTTAAAATTAGGATTTCTGAATCGGGGCCGATATTTAATACCTTAGAAATTTCTAGAGCATTAGGAATAAGCTCGATTATCCAAAAATTATCATTATTTAAGGATTCTCAAGAAATTTTTCTGGAGTATTTAACAGATTGGAAACAAAAAGATATCATGCTAAAAATATTATATAGCACTTCGACAAATGCTCAAATTGCAACCGCTGATGGGATGTATTGTGCTATTCAATTTAAAACTAATCCAGATGTACCATGTGATAAAGCCCGTTATGAAAAAATCTGTCATAAATATTTTGATGTTAGTACTCCTGATAACGAATGGGGTTTGGCTTTACTCAATGAAGGTAAATATGCTTTTGATGTAAATGGTGGTGATATGAGGCTTACCATGTTACGTGCTTGCCGTTATCCTTCTCCTGCACCGGAAGCATGGGTAAACTTTGAACGTGCTGAAAATGAAAGATTATTTAATCATAAAGTTCCAGAATATAGCGGGCTTGGACCTTTCAAATGTCGATATGCGTTATTACCTCATAATGGAGGGGCTTTAATAAATTCTGATGGAACTCCTAATGTAATTGTTAAAAGAAAAGCAGAAGAATTTAATAAGCCAATTATGATAATACCAACACGAAATATTAATGAAAATCAAGAAAATGTCTTAACTTCGGGTAAATCCCTATTAGAAATCATGACTCCTAATGTATATCTAGGTACACTAAAAATGAATGAATGGGACAAAAAAGAGACAATAATTGCCAGATTTATTGAAAGTTCTGGAGTACTTTCGACCGTTGAAGTGAAATTTAATGATAAAATTTCACAAAAGGTATCTACAATAAAAGCAATTGATTTGTTGGAAAGAGAAATTGAATACAACTTTAATTGGAATCAAAAAAGCGGTATTCTTAAATTCGATATAGGAAGATTTGAAATTTGTACTTTTGAACTTTATCTTTAATAACAAGGAAATATTAGGTTTATTTCACTTGTAAGTTGATAATAATCAATTTTTACCCCTTTGAATATATTTAACAAAACTTTTTTTCTAATTTATTCTAACTATTTAAATTTAAATGGATTTCATTTATTTAAAATAAGAATTTATTTTTAAAATATTGAATACTATGCCAGAAAAACCAAATATAGTTTATATATTTTCAGATCAACATCGAGGTGATACTCTTGGCTGTGTGGGACATCCTGCAGTTATAACTCCGAATTTGGATAAATTAGCATCTGAAGGAGTAAATTTTACTAGATGCTGTACCAACTCTCCTCTTTGTATGCCAGCCAGAGCATCAATGATGACCGGAAAGTATGTAAATGAGCATGGGGTATGGACAAATTTTATTGAAGCTAATCCTAATGGGCCTAGTCATGTACGAAACATACGCCAAGCCGGTTATCATACAGCTCTTATTGGTAAAACTCATCTCTGGATTCATGGGGAAAGAGGGGAAAGGCGTCAAACTTCACGACACACCAGAGATAAACTTCCAGTGTTGAAAGATTGGGGTTTTGAAGATATCTATGAGTTAACCGGACCTATTGCAACTATCGTGAATGACTCACCCTATACAGATTATTTGAAAGAAAAAGGATTATTGAAAACTCATAGAAAATACATGATTAAATATTTTACTCAATGGTCTCGAGGGCATGCCAAACCTTGGGAGGAACCACCATGTCCCTTGCCTGTGGGAGACCATTTAGATAGCTTTACTGGTAGAAAGGCTGTAGAGTGGATTCATAACTATAAGGATGATAAACCTTTTTATCTTCAAGTTCTATTTCCTGGACCTCATGATCCTTTTGATTCACCAGCCGAATATAGAGCTATGTATAAACCTGAAAATATGCCGGTTGGAATTCTGGAATGGCCTCAAAAACCGATACCTAGCAATGTTAGAATGGTTCTTAATTGGAGCGGACTTAAAGATATGACACCAGCCCAAAATCAGCTTCTTAGAACATTTTACTATGCCAAAATCACCTTAATTGATGAATATATAGGAAAAATCATGAAAACCTTGGAAAAAAAGAACTTAATGGAAAATACATGGATAATTTATAACTCTGATCATGGGGAAATGCTTGGAGACCATATGATGAGTCATAAGATCGTATTTTATGAAGGAGCATTACGTATTCCATGCATTTTTCGACCTCCAGGAGGAATTAAGGGATGGAAAAGCCAAGGTTTAACCGATCATTTGGATATTGCAGCATCTATTATCGATATCGCTCATGCTAAACCCTTAGCAGGAAGCGATGGGCAATCATTTATTCAGAAAATTAATGAAGGGCCTTATGGATCAAGTGCTCAAGAGGGAAAAGAGGGTATTTTCAGTGAAGTTCATGGATTTTCAATGATTCGTACTGACCAATATAAAATGGTAGTCAAATCTAATACCCGTAGACCTGTAGAATTATATGAACTTATAAAAGATCCTAAAGAGTTAAATAATCTTGTACGGAACAAATCCTACAAATCGGTGCTCCAAGAGTTATTGGAAAGATTTTTAAACAAATTACTCAATCGAATGAATATAAAATAAAAAATCTTTCTTCTAATTTAAAGCGATTTTAGTGTTTTATTTGGATTACGTGACTTCTTATTTTTTTGACTATTTCAATTATTTAAATCTAAATATTAAATACAATCATTTAATTACAACTGATTAAAAAAATTTTTTGAGAGGGTAATGATGACTACTAAGATTGATCCTTCTGGAAAGGATATGCTGGAATTTGTAAAGATGATTTGTGATGAGGTTGGCCCTAGAATAGGGGGCTCTGAAGAAGAAAGAAAAGCCGGAGAATTAATCCAAAATAAAATGTCGACATTTTGCGATCAAGTGGAAAGACATGATTTTGAATGCCACCCCAGAGGATTTCTTGATTGGATTTATATCACTGCGGTGCTCTATATCGCAGGAGTAATTAGTTATTTCTTTATTCCGATTCTCTCTGTAATTTTTATAATTTTAGCAATACTTATCTTTTTCTTTCAGCAAATGCTTTTGATGGAAGTAGTTGATTTTTTTTTCCCAAAAAAGAAATCTTTTCATGTGATAGGAAAAATAAAGCCACAAAACACACCAAAAAAGTTAGTATTATTAGCAGGGCACCATGACTCGGCTTATGAATTTCCATTATTAAGTAAATTAGGAGAAAAATCGGCATTGTTAATAATATCTGTTTTGCTTATTTCTTTTGTTAACATAATCCTAGGAATAATTAAGACTATTTTTATTATGATAGAAGCGCAGGATTATATTGCATTAATAGATTTTATTCAAGTGATATTTTTTATTATAGGGGTAATTTTAGTATTAATTTTCGCAAAATTTTTACGCTCAAATAAAGTAGTAATGGGTGCTAACGACAACTTATCCGCTGTTGCAGCAGCTATTGAATGCGGTAAATATTTTTCTAAAAATAAACCAAAAGAAACGGAGTTATGGATTGTAAGTTTTGCAGGAGAAGAACATATGAGAGGTTCGAAACGTTTTGTATCAAAATATAAACATGAACTAATGGAACGTGAAGCAATGTTATTTAATTTGGAATGTTTAAGTGCTGAAAGATTTTTGCTTGCTACTGCTGAGCCAACATATTTGGCAAAGCACTCTACTAGAGTTATAGATTTTGTTAAAAAAGCTGCTGAGGATTTAAAAATCGCAATTGAAGTTGAACCATTAAAATTTGCAGGGAGTGATGCAGCCAATTTCTCAAGAAAAGGACTTCATGCAACGACGTTGTTTGGACTTTCAAAAAAGGGAACTCCTCCAGATTGGCATACAGAGAATGATATTGCAGAGAGGCTATCCGGAGAGAGAATAGCGCAAGCAACTGAAATAGCACTACATTTTGTAGAATTAGTAGATCAAAGTTAATAAGCTAAACTTCAAATTTTTTTTTAATTTTTTTACCACTTCTATTAGCAACTTTTTAAAATTTTCAAGCAATATTCTTCAATATTTTTTAGAATTTGTTCAATTTGAGATTCCTTCCCAAGGATAAATGAAATAAATGTTTTACCATCACATTCAATAATAATGATTGTTTGACCATTTTCTAGATCTGCACTTATTTTGCCAATTTTTTTAGATCCTAAAGTCTTTTTGAGATCCTCTGAACTTTCTAGCACGGAAGCACACATTGCAGCGAATGTAACACCATCAAAATTATTTTCAATGTTTTCTGCTATGAGATCACCATCTCGTTTAGCAAATATGACCCCTTTAAGTTTACCCTTGTTTTTAATATCATCTAATATAAGATATAATTGTTTAGATTTACTATTTTCATTCATTTTTAGGATGATATCAATAATTAGAATAATAATGATAATTAATTAATGCAATTTAACTATTATATTCTATATGTTTAATGAAAATTCAATTCATAATATTGAAGATTTAATTACAAGAAGTAATGGAGAATTCCTCGAATACGATCTTAAACCCTTTCTAAGAATCCCAAGTATAACCCTTAATAAGGCGGGGATTAGGAAAGCCGCGGATTTTATTAAATCTTATACATCGGAATTTTCTGAAGAAATCACGGAATTTGAGGGAGAAATTAATCCCCTAATTTTAGTTAAGGTTAAAGGAAAATCAAATGAGAGCCTACTGATATATATGATGTATGATACTCAACCGATTAATAATGAAGGAGAATGGATTAGTGATCCATTTGAAGCAAAAGTTAAGATCCTTCCACCCCCCTTAGATGCACTAGGCAAATGTATAATAGCTCGAGGTGCATATAATACCAAATCAGCACTTCTATGCTTTTTAAATGTCATAAAGTTACTGAAAGAAAATGATTTACTTCCTTTATCCTTGTTAATACTCTTTGATGGTGAGGAGGAAATTGGCTCTCAATCATTATTAAACCTTCTAGAACATAAAAAAGAAGTATTCAAACAATGTATTGATGCGTATTATCCTTCAATTAAACAAGATATAAACGGTACTTCTGTATTGAAGTTAGGCTACAGAGGCATTCTCTCGTTAACTCTAAAGATTCATTCAAAAAACAAGGAATCGCATTCAGCATTTAGTGCAATGATACCTAATCCAGCTACAGAGCTGATCTCACTTCTTAATAGAATTTATTCGAATAATGAGTTTCTGATTGATAGCTTGAAAAATGCATATATCTATACCGAAGAAGAACGTGATACTATTGAAAATTTAATGAAACAATTTGATCTTGAAATAATTAAAAAAAAAGCAGGAATTATTGAAACAATAGAAAATAATCCCAAGAAAGCTTTTACAGATTATCTTTTTAAGCCGACTTTCAATATTTCAACACTTAAATCAGGATTTTTAGGGGAAGGAACTAAGAATATGGTTCCTAATCAAGCATTATGTAATGTTGATATAAGGTTTGCTCACAATATTTCAACTGAAATAATATTTAAAGAAATCGAAGAAAAGGTTAAAAATTACGAAAAGAAATCCACATCTCACATTGAATTACTTAGAAATGTGGGCTATGAAGGTTCCAGAGTTAGTAGAGACTCCATTTTAGTTAGGAGTTTAATAAAAAGCTTTGATATTTTAGGAGTTCAAACAGAAATCTGGCCTTTTAGTGCCGCAGCAGCACCATTGAGTAAAATTCAAAAAGAATTAGGGCTTAATTTTATTGTTGGAGGATTAGGAATTGGAGGATTTGCGCATGCTCCAAATGAATTCGTTCAAATAAATTCAATTATCAATACAAGATTATCAAATTTCTATTTTCTAATAAATTATTTTCATATGTTAAAAGAAAAAAATAAAAGTGAGGAGGAATAAATTTTGCTCCTCATAAAATACGGATTTCACCTAAAGCACCTCTATTTTCGCATGAAGGTTATTATAATACTTCTTTTCTAGTTTAATTTCTATACTTTCTACACTTTCACTGAATTAATATAAAAGATGAATAAAATCTATCATTTGGGTATGATCTACTTGATATATATTTGAAAGAAAGAGGGATAATGCTTAAATTATTAAAAAGCGTTGGTAAGTTGGAAATAAAAAATGAGACATTTTATCTGAAATAACCTTATTTTTCAAATTCTCTATTTGCAATCTGATTCATACCCATCAATAATTATTCCAACTAAAATTATAAAAATAAAAGATGGTTTAATATTAATTGAAATTCTTAAATATTTTATTAAGGAAATATTTATAATCATTTTATAATGAATTTCTACAAATAAACACTTTTCCGCGGGAGAATATAATGCAGGATGCACTTTTTAAAGTTTGCATTTTTGGAGATGGAGGTGTAGGTAAGACTTCTTTAGTTAAGCGATATCTTACTGGATTATTCACTGGAGATTCAAGTATGACTCTTGGGGTAGATTTTCACATGAAAAAATTTGAATTCCATGGCAAAAGAGTATCTTTACAATTATGGGACTTTGCTGGTGAAGATCGCTTCCGATTTCTTCTTCCAGGATATGTAAAAGGTGCATCAGGCGGATTATTTATGTTTGATATTACTAGACGTTCTAGTTTACGTAATTTTGACGATTGGCTTAAAATATTTAAAGAAGGAACAGCAGATATGAAAATCGATGTCCCGATCATTATGATTGGAGGAAAATTAGATTTACATGATAGAAGATCAGTTTTTAGTAAGGACGCTGTTGATATGGCGAAAAAGCTTAATCTATTAGATTATATTGAAACATCCGCTAAAACTGGAGAAAATGTAGAAATTATCTTCTATAAGCTAGCCTTAGAACTTACCAAACGGGCAAATTTAATATAGCCCACTTAATTTAGGGGAAAATAAGGATAGATTTCGAAAATTGGAGAAAATTCTATTTTTTTATCTATATTTTTTTTTAAATTGGAGTAATAGAACTTCCGAATAAAATAAAATTATAAATAATAAGCCCATTACAGTTTCAAATTTCGAAAATTAATAATCTCATATTGAAGACGGAAAAATTTAAAATCTGTATATTCGGCGATGGTGGTGTGGGAAAAACAACACTTGTGAAACGCTATCTTACTGGCATCTTTCAAGAACATTATAAGATTACTATAGGAGCAGATTTTTTTGTTAAAAGAATAAATGTAGATGGAGCAACAATAACCTTGCAAATTTGGGATTTTGCTGGAGAAGAGCGTTTCAAATTTATATTACCTAGTTATATTATTGGTAGTTCAGGTTGTATATTTATGTTTGATATCACTAGAGATTCAAGTATTTATAATTTAACCGATTGGATGGACGTATTTCACAAAGGAACTAAAAATTATAATAAAGAAATTCCAATTATTATGGTTGGAGGAAAATTAGATTTAATTCATAGAAGAACCGTAATGACTGATCATGCTATAGAAATTGCTGAAAAACACAAATTTTCTCAATATTTTGAATGTTCCTCGAAAACAGGCAAAAATGTAGACGAAATTTTCGAAAGCATCACTAAAATGATGTTAGAAAAAACAAATTAAGCATTTTATGAATAAATCATATATCGATAGATAACAAAAATTCCATTATATTTGTAAAATATTAGGATACTCTAATGAATTCAAAAATTTTTTAATCATCTTTGTTTTTAAAGAATATCAATTAAAAAAAATTATAAATAACTAGTTTTATTAGATTTTAAAGAAAAAGGATTTTTTTTACAATTAGGCAGTCACAAATGACACAATCAATCTATAAGATCTGTATCCTCGGTGACGGAGGAGTAGGTAAAACAACTTTAGTTAATCGCTATTTGACAGGCGCTTTTAAAGATCACCTCAAAATAACAATTGGTGTTAATTTTTATGTAAAAAAATTTGAGAGCAATGGACGGTCAGTCACCTTACAAATATGGGATTTTGCTGGAGAAGACCGTTTCCGTTTCATCTTACCTAGCTATTTACTAGGGGCATCCGGCGCAATATTCATGTATGATATTACAAGATTTTCCAGCTTTAGAAATTTTAACAATTGGATGGAAGTCTTTGAAGAAGGGAGTAAAAGAAATGAAATGAATATTCCTCTATTGATGGTTGGGAGCAAAAAAGATTTGGATTTTAAAAGGGCAGTATCTTATGAAGATGCTCAAGCAATTGTGGACTCTCTTGATGGAATTAGTGACTGTATAGAATGCTCTGCAAAAACTGGAGAAAATGTCCTTTTAATTTTTGAAAAATTAACTAAAATGATGATGGAAAGACAATAATTACCTTAAAGTTTCCTTTTTATTTAGAAAAATAAAAAAATTATGACTCCTAATAAGATAAGATTTAAAAGTAAGCTGATTTATTAAAAAACTTAGTAATTTTTCTGATATATTGGATAATTTTTACATTTATGATTCATTTTGTGATCTAAAAATTAAAAAATTTAAATAAAATTTAAGATATTAAGCTTATTAACTGGGAGAAAGTTATGTTGAGATTTTCTATGATGAGGGATTAATTATGCCTTATGCAAAATTTAAAGTTTGCGTTTTTGGAGATGGAGGCGTAGGAAAAACTACGTTGGTGAATCGTTATCTCACTGGTACCTTCAAAGGTGAATATAAAATTACAATAGGTGCAGATTTCTATATTAAAAAATTAGATTTAGGCGATAAAGATATAACTTTACAAATATGGGACTTCGCGGGCGAGGATAAATTCAGATTTTTGCTTCCAACTTATGCTTCAGGATCTTCTGGCGGGATTTTTATGTATGACATTACACGGCATTCGAGTATTGAAAATGTCGAAAGTTGGCTAGAAGTGTTTAAAAAAAGCTTTGAAAGCAGATTTATTGATATACCACTTATTATGGTTGGAGGAAAAAAGGATTTAGAACAAAAAAGGGTAATTTCCAGCGAAGAGGGAAATGAACTTGCTAAAAAGTATAATTTTTACGAGTTTATAGAATGTTCCTCCAAAACAGGAGAAAATGTGGAAGAAATTTTTTATACTATCTCCCAGAAAATGCTTGAGATTGCTTTATATCTGAAATGAATTAAACATAACAATTTAGGTTGTTATATTCTTAATTAAAACTTCTTGTTCAATCTTTCAATCTTTTTTCTTCTTTTTATTGCTTTATATCTTAATTATTTTAACGCTTTCATATCTAAAGATGGATCTCTTAATATAACTATGCTTTCAGGTCCTATTTTATCCCCTAAAATATTATTTTCATTAATAATATTTACCATTGGAATCATATTTAGATTTTATTTTTAATAATTCAATAGGAGGTTTGAAATAAATTTAAGATTTTTCCCATGATTCAGGATTAATATGAAAAAATAGAGAATATTAAAGGATTAATAATATTAATATAAAATTTAACCTAATCCATTTTGAAATTGAGGGGCATATAAGAAAAAATCTTAAAATTATTTAGCCCAATAAATCAATAATTAGTTAAAAATATAAATTATTTATATTATTACTAAAATAAATATAAATTTCTTAATTTCTATTCCAGATTTATAAGTTCAAAAAAAAGGAGGAAAATCATAATTTGTCGGAGATTTAACGGCAAATTATTTAACCAATATTTAATTTTAACATATTTGCGATAGTTTTAACTGTTATTTAAATCAGATTTTATAAGTTATAAGATAAAACCCTTATAAATTCAATTGAAAAGTTCAATCTAGAAAAAATATGATTGAGAATATATAAAACTCTCTTATTAACCTGCTATTATTGGTTCGAATATTTATTTGTCGGTTAATAAATGGGTAATTTATGAGAAAAAATGTGACAAAAATCTCTCTTATAATTCACGTATTAATATAAATCGGTGTAAACTCGTAATTATATCAAATAATTTTAGTCAACAAATTGGATATAAGTCTTAGAATTGAAGAGTTCAGTTGAACAATAATTTTGGAGCGTATAAAGAAATATCGAGAAAAATAATGAAAAATGTGAATTTTTTATTTGCTAATAAAAAGGAGTAAAATCATTTAATATATTTTAATCTATTTCCCAATAGTATTATAAGATTTCAATAAAAAACTTTTGAAGAAGACCCATAAAAAATTTTGAGGGCAAATTTGAAAATTATTAACGAGTAAATAAAATCTGAGATTTTTTCTCAGAAATCTTATTTTTAAAAACCAAATTCTTTTTTTTCGTTCTTTAATCCCTACCTTTTTCCGGAATTTGATGGGATCGCCATCGTAATATGAAGAATATAACGACAAACATGATTCCAAATAAGAGCGAAATCATAAGATTCCACAGAGAGAACAACCACACTGTTAAAATTCCAAATCCAAAAATTGCACAATAGAGATAAAATATGAATTTATTTTCTTTATTTTTTTCCCATATAAAGACGAATGCTCCTAAAGACACTCCCACATAGTAACCAATGCTTAACATTGGTTTTAAGGTACTATAATCCATAATCGCTAGCCAAAAAGCTCCAAATAGCCCTATTATCAAAAAACCCCACAAATTTTTATTTTCAGTCTCATCAAATGCAGTTTTTCTAATATAATTTAAACCATTTCTATATAATGCCCAAAATACTAATGCTGCACTAAATAATTTCAGGTAAAAATGTCCTAAGAAAAGATCGATATTTTCTAAAAATGTTAAATCAATATTATATCCAAAAAGGATTAAGATATTTAAAATCCACTTCGGTATTGT
This sequence comes from Promethearchaeota archaeon, assembly GCA_048941265.1. GTDB lineage: Archaea > Asgardarchaeota > Lokiarchaeia > Sigyniarchaeales > SOKP01 > LW40-45. Next base: position 8,154 of record JBHLNT010000037.1, on the reverse strand, counting down.
AAATTCAAATAAAAAATTAATAGCTGGAATGAGTTCTATGCTTAATGCTGCCAAAACGGCCGCTCTTATAGCCCAAATCAATAAAATAGCTACAAGAACATCAAAATTTTTAAGAATATTTTTTTGAACCATCATACTGAATTTTGAGATTGAAAATTTGAAATAGGTAGAAATGGTAGAGATTATTGAAGTTCCGATGAGTAGATTTATTATGAGAGCACCTAAGAAAAGAACCCAGATAAGAGTTACATCAAGTTTCAAAGATGCGATGTCAAGGGTTAAAAAAGTCAATAATCCAATAAACGCAATGGAACAGGCATAAATTAATGGAATTATTATATTTTTAAAAATCAATTTCTCTGTTAAATCAGATCTAACTAAATGCATTTGATCGTCGTGGTTTTCTAATGATTCAGCGATTTTTATCCATCTATTATAATCGTCTCCGACAGATTTAAAAGCAAGGGCTTTAAATCTTTTAGATGCTACTTTTGGTGGTATAATATTGTTTTTTAAGTTAATAGATCTTAAATTAGATAAACTAGCAAAAGCTTTTGGAAAAAATTGTATTAAATTTCTCTCTAAATTTAATTTTTCAAGTGCCTTTAGATTTCCAAAGTAAATAGGAAGTGTTTTGAATCGATTATTAAATAAATCAAGTGTCTTTAATGATTTTAGATTTCCAAATGATTCGGGAAGTGTCCTTAATTTATGAGAACTTAAATCTAATTCTTGGAGAGAGTGAAGATCGCCAAAATTTTTAGGAAGTTTAATTAAATATCCACTCGATTCGAAAGGAGCAGATTCTAATAACAGTTTTTTGAGTGATTTTAGATTTCCAAAAGATTTTGGTAAATGATCGATTGGATTATTTTCTAAATTTAAAAATATTAGAGAAATCAACCTACCAAATGATTCGGGAAGGAATCTTAGCCAATTATTTTCTAAATTGAGTTCCTTGAGATTATGCAGATTTGAAATGAAAATTGGTATTTCATTAAGATTTGCAAGGGACATATCTAATACTTCAAGAGTATTTAATTTGCTTATTGCATCAGGAAAAGACTTAAGGGGATTACATCTTAAGATAAGTTTCTTAAGTGATTTAAAATTAGCAAAAGAATCAGGCAGTTTTGTCAAATTGCAATTAAATAAACCAATTTCTACGACGTTTCCATTTTGAATATTAATCCCAAATGAGGTTTCATTTACATCTAAAATTATAGGGAAGCCTTTATTTTTGAGTTTCGTTAAATCATATTGAAATTTAGTATTAAAGGATTTCTTAGAATTTTCTATTATTGATTTTTCTAAATCTTCTAAAGCTTCAGTCTCATCAGAATTTAAATAGTGGAATTTATATTTATTTGTTATTGGTTGATTTTTTAATTTATTTAAATCTTCTCTAATTCTACGAGTTAATTCGATAAGTACACGATTAAGATTTTCACCTTTTTTGGCAGATACTGAAATATATGGGATATTATATTCTTTTGTTATATTCTTAATATCATCTTCACTTGTTACATTATCCGAAGGTTTATCACTCTTAGTTCCAATAACAATTATTGGGACTTTTTCTGAAACAGAGTTAGTTATCTCATCATACCATTTTTTAATACTTTTTACATTGTTAGATCGGGTTTTATCAACTATAATTAGAGCTGCGTCCGTATGATTATAAATTTTATTTTTCATGGGAGGAATTTGACTAATCAGACCACCTGTATCCCAGATGCTAAATCGAATGATAGTATCTTCAATATTAAGAATTTTCTTTGAAATGTGAAATCCCGTAGTGGGATTATATGCAGCACTATATTCGTTTTCTACTATTCTTTTTACTATAGATGACTTACCTGCTTTAAAATCTCCAACTACGATAATTTTAATCGAGTGTTCTTGAAAATCTTCCATTGTTTAAGAAGTCTAAATATGTTTTCAGATATAATTTTCCTAATAATTACATATATAATGATGAAAATATTAAAATGTATTAGCTTTTAATTATGTCGTTGAAAAACTTGAATAATAAATTCTAGGAAATTTTGAATTCATGGTGCGAATGGATATTCTTAGTAATGAAGATGAGAAAGAAATAAACGAGTTGTTAAATTTAAATGAATCTATTGAAGAAAAGTTAGAAAATGCAATTGGGTTTTTTCAAAAAATCTTTACAAAATACGAAATTGAAGAATTTATCGAATGCTTCTCTTTCTTTATCATACAAGAATTTAATAAACTTAATTCACGATTAATCTCCATTTTTTTTATTGAGGTTTTTGGTTTAAGAGCTCCAGAACATTATGGAAGTGAAGAAAATGAAAGAAATTATGTGATTCTACCTGCTTTAACGTTAGCTAAATTGAATGAAATGGGATTTGATATAGATAAGATAATTGGAGGATTTCTACAACTTGATCATGAAGGAGATATGAGTTATCAAATTTCTCAAATCATTGATTATCTTTTAGAGAATGCTCTTATCATAATAGAAAACTTAACTGAAATTTTAAAAAATATTTTTATAAATGATTATGCCAGTAGTGTAAGAATTGGAAGATTTTTGGGAACACTAATAGAATACAATATAGTAAAATCGAATAAAGTTATAGATATTATCCAAAAAATAAGAATTGACTTAAATTTAAATATTAAACAAATTTCAGAGATATTAATTGGCTCTAATAGAAAAATTTCTTCTATTAACGTTGTAAACAGTCTTATTGAAGAAATTTTAAAGTTAAATAATCCTGATTTAAAATATTTAACTGATCCAAGTTATATAAGTGATCAAGCTACTGGTTTAACAATTATTATTTCAAATTACTTATATGAAAACAAATCAGTTGCTCATATTATAAATTTAGTATTATGGAAAAATGCTACTCCTGTATTGGCTGAAGCTTTTAAATATTTAATTGATAATTCAATCATTAATATAAAGCGATTAGGATTCCTATTAAGAGATGAATTTTCAAATGATAGATTCGATTTTAGGATAATGGCTTCATTAATTTCAACTAATTTCTCATATATCGAAATTTCGAAACTTTTAGCAAATATAATTAGTAAAGGTTCTGAGATCATAAATAATAAGAACTTAATCGATATCTTCAGTGGCTTTTATGATATACGATATCATGGATTCGATGATTCAGATATAAAACAAATTCTTGTTAATTTACAAAAATTTTATCCTGCTCTATTATATCGCTTAGAAATTGAGGATTTCGATAAGTTCTTAGAAGAATTAAAATCAAATAAAGAAGATTCTCATATAACAGATTAAAATAAGATTTTAAATAAAAATTCCTTTATCAATTAACTTTAAAAATCTCATCCAGAGAATTAAGGGCTAAGTCTGGCATTAAATCTTTATCAAAATTATCAAATTCTTTGTATTTTTTCTTTAAGTCTTCAATTTGTTCAATTGTCGTGACTCCAGTTAACACCACAACAGTAATTATCCCAGCACGATTACCTGCCAAAATATCCGTATTTAAGCGATCCCCAAAAATACATGCTTCCTTGGCCGGAATCTTTAAATCATTTAATATCATTTGAATTCCATAAGGATGAGGTTTACCAAATATTTTTACTGGTTTTTTTGAAGTACAAGTTTCTACAGCCTTAACCATGACTCCAGCGCCAGGTAAAAAACCTCTCGCAGCAGGCAAGGTTGCATCTGCATTTGTCGCATAAAATTGGGCATGGCCCTCTAAAATACACTTTTGAGCTATAGCTAAATTAGCATATTTAAAATCTCTATCTAAACCTACAATTACAAAATCTATATCATCATAATTGGAAGGATTGGTCAATATTGTGTGTCCCATTGATTTTAATTCTTCTCTTAAACCAATTTCTCCTATTACGAAAATATTTGCATTTTTTTTTATTTTAGTAATTTCTGATGAAGTGATAGAAGCACTTGTGTAAAAATCAGAAATTTTGCTAGGGATATTAAAAGTTTTCAGCCTTTCTACATACATTTCACGAGTTATCGTAGAATTATTTGAATTATATACTACTTTGATAGATAATTTACTCAACTCTGCTATAATCCCGTCTACATTTGGGATTAAATTTTTACCACGATAAATTACACCATCTAAATCAAATATTGCCAGTTTAATATTATTTAATTCATCGATAAATTCTCTCATCTTGCATAAAGTAATAAGGAATGGTTTTTATGGCTTTAGTTTTTAAAAAAATTTTAAAGAGATAAATAAAAATAAAAAAAAACGGGAAAAAATTAATCCATGTAATTTATATGGGTAAAAAATTCATTCTCTTCTACTATTTTAACTTCAATGATAGGTCCATCTGCAGGTTTAAGCATATTTTTTTTGAATTTTACATATTTTGCTTTATTTTCATCAATTTCATTATCATTATATGTAAACTTCCATTCTACTTTCCCAACAGCTAATTTTGAAGAGTCTGATTTTAATGGTCCAATTTCACATTTCATTATCAAGCCATACTTATGAGCATCTATTTCGAGACCTGCTGTAAAATTCCCTGCTGAATAAGCCAATAATTTATTAATTTCACCAACCTTTATTTTAGTAATTGGTTGTACAACGTGAGGGTGGTGTCCAAAAATTAAATCCCAATTACCAAGGAGATTTTCAGCAATTTTTTTAATTTTTAGTCGTGGATATAACTCATATTCATAATACCAATGTGGATATAAAATATTAAAGACATTTGATTCGTCAGCATAATAATTTTCTATTTCTTCAAAACGTGTTATATATTTAGTGCGTTTCTGATTAGTCCACATTGTCCCTGATACAAAATTTAATCTGTTATCATAGACATAATTTGGCATATCTTTTCTTCCAAATACATTAAAACCTTCAAATCTTAAGCGATCTAAGTGTAAAACAAAATCTGCAAGACCAAAATCTCCGCTGTGGTTATTACTCAGGCATAATAACCATTTATCAGCTGGTTTTAAAGTTTTTAATTGTTGTACGATTTCTTTATTATGTCTTTGTGCGGCAATGAAACCAGGTTGTAAAGTTAATATTCCCTCTAGATTCCCTACGACTAATTCGACATCCTCGAAAAAATTTATAACAGATTGGTCAAATACAAGATAATATTGAAACATTTTCATAATATCGCCTACAAATCCAATCTTATAGTTTACTGTGGTTAGTTCATTCAATATTGATTCGTGCTGTAAAAATTTGTATTTCTTTCTACGTCTTTTAGAGGGACCAAAAATATGATTAATGAACCATCTAAATATTTCTTTTTTGGGATAAGGAATTGGAAAGAATCTTTGCATCTTATGATCGTTAGCCCACTCATTTTCCAACCATTCGAGGTATGGAAGGTGTGTAAGCAATTGATCTGAATTATTATTCGCCATAATTCAAATTGTGAAGATTAAATATATATTTTTTTGCTTTGCTAAATTGGTATTTTAATACTAAATTAATACCATCCAATAGGAATTCCAGAGAAGAAAACTGCAAGATGGATGACTATTATAATTACAATAGGATTTAAGATGTTATCAGCGATATAAATAGGAAAATAATCTAATAAGAAGAAGATGAAAGCAGCTAAAAAAGCATAAATAGGCCCCAATAAAATCAAACCGATGATAAAAGCACTAGACGTTCCTGCTATAAAGCCCTCAATACTTTTAATATTTCCGACAATGCATTTAACTTTATGCTTTCCAAAAAATCTACCTACTAATGCTGCCAAAGCATCTGAAAAACAGGCGATTAATATACCGGTAAAAGCAACTAAGACATTTACTAAGCCCATGATATATAGCATATAAGAAAATGAAACTCCTATGAGTAAAAATATTTGAGGACCAATCGAGTTTTGTTCTTTATTTCTTAGTATAGGCTTAGTTATAAAATTTAAAAAAGAATATTCTGGACCCCATATAACTCTAATTATGTCGGGAATTACTGTAAAAAATAACGCTCCAATTAAAGCAAACATTGTAATATCAATAACTGCTTGAAAATCTTTCTTTTTATAGGGATATTTATCAACATCACCCCATATAATACTATAGAGCCATTTTGTTTCTTTGATAAAATCAATTACATTTCTATTGACCATTTCAGTTAAAGGAGGCAGAAAGAAGAATCCAAAATAAGCTAATATAAATAAGATCCCCCATAAGTGAAAGCTTTTTCTAAATGCCTCCATCTTAAGAGAAATATTATCCCCATTTGGATTTTGCTGAGTCATGATATGAATAAATTTTCGGAGAGATGATTTTTGAGAAGTTGCAGAGGCAGGGTAAGCCCCATTTTGATGCTCAATCCCTATTTTTTTTAATTCCCTACGGACAAATAACCCAAAAATTCCGTTGATGGCAATTATTATTCCCATCCACCACACAGTAAAACCAATGTAGGGATAAAGAAACAATCCAAAAAAAATCTGATAAAATCCAAATATAATAAAAATAATTCCACATATAATAGTAGATATACCACCGTAATGATTTTGAACTGTGTGACCTTTAAATCCTATAAAAAACATAATCAACGCTAAAATAAAGAAAAAAAGGCTAAAAAACAAATCATAAAACAAAATTAAAAATTCGAAATGTGTGATCTTTATTACCAAATCTAATTCTTTTCTTTTGAAGAATGTTTAAAAAATATTAAATTTTATCAAAAAATTCACTATTGGTAAAGTACTAATTAAAAAGCTTGATAGTACTCATTAAGAAAGATTTTTCACGCAAATGAATCTAAGTCTTTTAAAATAATTGTAAAAATATTTATAAGGATAAATAGTGTATTAATTATCTAATATTGTCTTGATAATTATTGTAAAATAATATCCAATATATTAGTTTTTTAAGGCGAATATTGATAAATAATCCCTAGAAAGAGTGAATTCTAATTGTTATCTTTTTCAGGTTGGTTAAATGGTATGAGTGCTCTGGGCTATACCATTTTTGGGTGTACTTTTGGACTAATAATTGTTTATAGATCTCGGAAATTGAAAGCTCCTCTATTAACACTCATGGGCTTAACGATATTTTTTGCGGGACTTCTAATTTTAGGACCGTGTTGTGATTTTTTAAGCATTATTCTAACCGGCAGAAACTTAGATAATCGTTATGCTTTAGTGGGGAAATTAAGTGGTTTCAGTGCGGCTCCAGCTACAATCTTTGGAATATATGTAGGAGCAGAACTTATTATCCCGAGAAAAAAATGGTATATTGTATCAATATTTCTCGTTTTAGGAGTTTTATGGGAACTATTCCTTTTCTTTGGTCCCACAAGCTTTTTTACTTTTACTTATCCCGATAAACCGGGTGAAGATGTAATCGATACCCAGATAAATTATGGAACCCCCCTATTTATTCTATCAATTACTTTTCTTTTCTCATTGTTAATTTTCAATGGTCTGGGATATTTATTCAAAAGTATCCAATCATCTGGAATGATCCGCAGAAAATTCCTATTACTATCAGTAGGATATCTCACATATGTTACCTGTTTTATTTTAGAAACGTATATTTCTCTGCATATTGCTTTGGTTATTATTCGATTTACCTTAATTCTCTGTTTTTGGTTATGGTATCTCGGATTAAAAGAGGAAGTGGTGTCCGAGAGAGAAGAGATTAAATTTAAAAGAGAAGAAAGAGTTAAACTGAGGGATATGGATGCTCGAATTTCATTTATCGAAACTTTATCCAAATCAAGGCCGATGGAAATAACTCCTGAAGAAATCTCATTATATCGTGAACAGGGCATATGTCTTATATGTAAAGGAAATTTAAGTAGATTTAATGTATTTACATGTTCCAAATGTGGTGCATTCTATTGTAAAAAATGTGTAGAGGCATTAACAAATTTAGAAAATGCGTGTTGGGTGTGTAATGCACCTTTTGATGAATCAAAACCTTCTATACCCTATAAAAAAGCTGAAATTGCGGTTGACGCTATTGAAGAGTTAACAGATGAAACTGGCGATAAAATGATGAAACCTCGTAAATACAAACATAAAGAATAAATAAAATTAGAAAATGATTATTGTTAAATCATGAATAAAATCTTTAAAAACCAAAAGCTAAAAAATTAAATATGATTAATTTTAGAATTAATTAAATAAAAGGTAAAAAATTAAAAGAATTATAAACAA
>JBHLNT010000221.1:6005-6951 GCA_048941265.1 Promethearchaeota archaeon | reverse complement strand
ACTTTTTTTTAATAATTTAATTCAAATACCATTTTTAGTTATCTTATTAAAGAATATAAAATTGTTTTATTTACCATTTGAGAAATGGGTTTTTGATGAACACTACATCTGAAATTCAAAGGCCGTCTGAGTGGGAAATATCGTCCATGAAAAAAATGGTTTCTTATTCTTTTGGGTTTATAATTAGCACGTATTTAACAAATACATTTATAGTTGCTGTGTTTTATTTTTATGAAGTTGAAATAGGTCTGGCTGTTAATCTTTTAGGGTTTTGCTATATCATATTTGCAATTTGGAGCATGGTTAATTATCCTTTATTAGGATACTTAACAGATAGACCCATCCCGTGGCTGGAAAGATGGGGGATGAGGTCCCCATGGATCTTTATTTCCGCTCTCTTGTCTTTATTATTTTATTTTCTCATTTTTATGCCTCCTATGGGAGACGTCAAAAACGATCCTTGGCCAATTTTTTGGTATATGTTAATAATTACTTGTATTTTTGACACCTTCTATACTATTTTTTTCACGCATTTGGTCGGGGGTTTTGCTAACCAATTCCGGGAAGATTTTGAACGAAGAAAAGTAAGTGTCATAACTTTATTTGTTCCTGGAACTATTCTTTTCTTTATGGGTTTTATTTGGCCCCTTACAGTTGTATACGGAAAGCGAGAAACGTTCACTTTAGCAGCATTAATCGCAGTTATAGCAATGCTACTTTGTGCTATAATTCTTATGCCAGGGATTTCAGAATCTGAAGAGATGCGAGCCCGCTATTTTCAAGGAAGGATGGATGGGAATCGAAGTTCATTTTTAAGGACTATGAGAGTTGCATTCAAACAGAAGAATTTTAGAGTATTCCTTATCGTCTTTACAATACTTACTATTGCTTCCTTTTTAGGATTGGCATCTGGTATTTATTTTGTTAAGGATATCTTAAGATTACC
>JBHLNT010000221.1:0-5995 GCA_048941265.1 Promethearchaeota archaeon | reverse complement strand
CTTTGTATGTTTCAATTTATACCAGTATTGCATATTTTATCGCCTTTATGATAGGAATCCCTATTTGGCTTATCTTCTCAATAAACCACGGACATGTAAAAACATTTATCTTAGGTATATTTTTAATTGGATTATCAATGATTCCTTATTTATGGATAACTACATTAGAAGAAGCAATCATTTTTTCAATTTTTCGTGGATTTGCCGACTCTACCTTATTTATTGTTGTATTGATGATTTTATCGGATGTGTATGATGAGGTTACCTTAGCGACTGGAAAGCATCAAGAGGCCACTCTACAGGGAATAAGTAGCTTTTTTGCCCGTATTGCCGCTATTTTACAGGCAGTTATCATAACTTCGGTCCACATTTTCACAGGATATAACTCTGAACCTTTAGCAAAACAGAGCAACGCAGCAATATGGGGAATTCGCATTCATATGGCATTAATTCCAATTATCTGTTGTCTATTGGCGGGATTTCTAATGATAATTTTCTACGATCTCAAAGGAGAAAAACAACAAACCTTAAAATACAAGTTGCGGGAAAGAGGTCTCTAATTATTTCACATTACACCGACTAATATTAAAATTCTCAAAATATTTAAATATAAAAACAACCCAATAATTAATCTAATTAAAATTTATTTAAATATAAATCAAAAATTATAAATCGTTCATAAAAATATCGATAAGAAAGATATAAGGAGAATTAAAAATGGCTGTTAAAGAAGATTTATCAGGATGGGAAATTGCGCCGACCTCGAAGATGATATCCTACGGTTTTGGTTATCTTGTTGTTAATTATTTATTAGGGGCTTATACTGCAGTTGTTTTTTATTATTATGAAGTAGAAGTAGGATTACCAGTTTTATACGTAGGCCTTGCGTTTATACTATATGCCTTATGGAATATGTTTAACGATCCTCTGCTGGGGTATTTTGCTGATAAACCTAGGAAATGGACAAGGAAATATGGTTTACGGGCTCCATGGGTTGTAATTTCCAGTTTTCCGATGTTAATCTTTTATTTTCTGATTTTTACTCCTCCTGATATTAATCCAAAAGAGAATGCTATGATTATCTTTCTATATATGATAATTGTTACGGCTCTTTTCGACACTTTTTTTTCTATTTATAATACCAACGTCTATGGTGGATTTACTAATCAATTTAAATCGGAATATGAGAGAAGAAAGGCTTTCGCTGTAATGATGATCGTGATGGGGTTTGGAGTTCTCGGAATCGGCATGATAACACCATGGATTATCGTACTTGGAAAAAGAGATACATTCGTCACGGCAGCGCTAATTGTTATTCTTATTTTGGGAGTATTTAATATTATTCTTTTTTTCGGTATTAAAGAATCGGATGAATTGAAAGAGACTTTCATTAAGGGTTTCGAAACTTCTGAAAAAAAGAGCTTTTTTAAGACCATGAAAATTGCACTCAAACACAAAAATTTTGCCGTTTCTTTGACTGGATACACTATGGTAATAACAGCACAGACCCTATCCGGTGCCTCCGGGTATTATATGGTTAAAGAGATTTATAAATTGCCTTTATATTATTTTATAATTCCCGGTTTGGCGAGTTTTGCGGGATATCTACTCTCGATTCCGTTCTGGTATAATTACGCAAGGAAGCATGGTTTTAAGAAAACATATTATACAGGATTATTTTTTTCCGGTATATGCTACCTGCCTATCTTATGGATAACGACTCTATGGGAAGCTACCATATTTGCTTTTATAGGAGCAATACCATTTGCGGGATATACCCTCATGCTAATGCCGGTTGCTTCGGACACAATGGATGAGGTTGCGATTACTATGGGACGACGTCAAGACGGTACTTTACAGGGAATAAGAAATTTTTTCTTTCGAATCGCAATTATCGTTCAAGGCATTGTTCTGACAGCAGTACACATCGTTACAGGATATAATCCGAATCCGGATGCGGTTCAGACTCCTTTAGCTATATGGGGTATTCGGGTTCATGCTGGATTAATACCAGCGCTTATAATGTTTACCATGTCATTCATACTTTGGAAGTGGTACGAACTCGAGGGAAAGAAAAAGGAAATAGTGGTTAAAAAGCTTAAAGATATGGGACTTTATTAGAAATAAATAAAATGAGTTCCTAGATAACTTCTTTTTTTTTAATATCTTAAAGTTAAAAAAAGTTTAATGATTAGCACCTTTTAAGAAATTAACTTTTAACAAGAAAAATCTCAAAACTCAAAGAATAAAAATGAAGTACTTTCTTGATAGCGCAAAAATAGATGAAATAAAATATGCTTTGAAGAATTGGAAGATTGATGGCGTAACTTCAAACCCGAAACACATTAAAACTTCTGGTAAGCCATTTTTTAATGTGATTAAAGAATTTGCCAACGAATTTAAGGATATTGATTTTCCTATTTCTGTAGAAGTAAATCCATACCTTAAGAATTCAGATGAGATGATTTCTGAAGCAAAGAAAATCGCAACAATCTCTAAAAATTTTGTGATAAAGATTCCTTGCACAGAACAAGGCTTAATTGCAGCAAAAATGCTTACAGAAGAGCGTATAAAAGTGAATGTAACGCTTGTTTTTACTGCATCACAAGCCCTACAGGTAGGAAGAATAGGTGCGGCTTATTGCTCACTATTTATAGGGTGGCAAGAAGCTTCGGGTGTAGATTGTACTCAACTGATTTCCGATATAGTAACGATATATCGCAATTATGATTATGATACAGAAATAATAATCGCTGCCGTACGTAATGGAAAGCAGATTGTTGAGGCTGCTGTTATGGAGGCAGACATCGTAACCGCCGGGTTTGATGTTTATAAAGAAAGTTTTGAACATCCCTTTACGGAAAGAGGACTAAAAATATTCCAAGATGCGTGGGATGATACCGAACTTGGCTTATTATAAGTTTTATTCAAAATTTCAGAACTCTTGGAATTATTAATTAATTCGCAAAAATATTAGTATTAAGATAAATTTTAAAAAGTTGATTATCAATGAAGCAAGAAATTCGAATAGGAGTGGTATGTGTTGCCCGAAAAACGTTCGATTTCGAAGCTGCATTTGAAATTTATCGACAATTACAAGAAAAATTAAAATCTATTGAAAATGTAAATTGGGAGTTTATTCCTGAACTACTTATTGAAATTCAAGATGCACAAAAGGCGGCACATTATTTAGCATTAAAAGAAATAGATGGTCTAATTTGTATTAGTGGAACGTTTGCTTTGGGCCATTTAATTTTAGAATTAAATAAGGTTATTAATCGTCCAATTTTATTATGGGGATTGTATGAATTACCTTATGATGGTGGGAAAATTAGGCTTAATTCTGTTTGCGGAATCAATTTAAATTCATCTAATCTCTATAAGGCAGGAGTAAAGAATTATCATGTAGTTATTGGTGAAGAGATTGATGAAGACTGGTTGGATGCGATAAGAATAATTAACTTGTTTTCAACAGCCCATATAGGGATAATTGGATATCGGGCCAATGGTTTTTTTAATCTGGATATTGATGAGCTTGATTTATACAAACAACTTGGCATTCTCATAGACCATTTCGAATTGGAAGAGATTTTTAACTATCCCATTAATGAAAATCAAATTAATGAAAGAAAAAATCAGATTAAATCGATTTTCGATGTTTCAGGAATTTCTGAGGATCAGCTGGATAAAGTTGCTAAATTGACTGCTAAATTTGATAACTTCATGAAAGAGAATAACCTTGATTCAATTGCGATAAGGTGCTGGCCCGAATTTGCAGCTAATTATGGCATATCTCCATGTGCGGCTATGTCAGTGTTGCAATCTGAGCAGAAGATATTGACCTGTGAGGGAGATATTTTAGGAAGTTTATCAATGCTAGCGCATAAAGCTATAGGAGGTGAATCTCCATTCCTCTCGGATTTTTCTCAAGTTAATTTTCAAGAAAATTTTGGACTATTATGGCACTGTGGAGTAGCTGCTTGTAATTTATGGGATGGAACATGTGATCGATCATTAGATACATATTTTGCAGGTGGAAAGGGTGTAACTGCAGATTTCGTTATGAAATCGGGAGAGATTTCGCTTTTAAGAATCGACTATGCTCCGGGAGAATATCGTGTATTTTTACAAAAAGCAGAAGGCATTCCCATGGATAAAGCATTGAAGGGAACTTACGTAAAAGTTAAATTTCAAGATAACGTAAGATTGATTATCGATAAGATTATTCAAAATGGAATTGCTCACCATATTTCAGTGGTATATGGAAATTTCATACGACCCCTTAAAATATTTGCTAAAATTAAAGGCTGGAAAGTAATAAAATAACTAATATTTATTTTTTTAAATATTTATAATTAAAAAATTAAAATTTTACCAAAAGAATATAATATCAATAATAAATAGGTGAGCCAATTGGAAAAAAATCCATTTAAATGGCCCCTTGCAGTGATAGCAGCTATCTTAGTATGGTGCACTGATCTTTTCTTTAATCTTTCGGCGTATCTTCTATGGCCTACTGGAGATTTTTCTCCATTAACTAATTGGCAAAGCGATCTTGGAAATCCAAAAAGGAATAATCCCTTGGGTGCACAATATTATAACTGTGGACAAGTATTTATGGGATTGGCCGTAATATTATTCGTAGGAGGTATGTATGTGGGGTATACGGAAGAAAAATGGAAAAATTATCTTCTTGTTGCGGGTCAATTTGCTGGCTTCCTTGTAGGAATTGGTTTAATAATGAATGGGATTTATTCAGAAGAATTACAACCACAGCACGGTCAGTGGTCGGAGTTGATATTCATGAGTATTACCCTAACTGAATTTCTTATAAACGCTGCACTCTTAAAAAGTGAGAAATTTTGGAAATCTATTGGTTATTTGGGTTTCATACCCGGGGCAATTAATCTATTTTTCGTGTTTACTTTTGATATTTTTTATCCATTCGCGATAAACATTTTTAATAATGAAGCAAAGACAAAAGAATAGATAAATTAAAGAGTTCTCTTCTTTTTTTTGAAAATTATGATAGATTTTTATTATATACGCGAAAATTTTATCTTGATTTTTTATTTTATAAATTGGACACACTTAGAAAGAATTCTAAGTTTCGAGAAGTATTTAAGAAGTTAAAAAATCTATAAATTTTAATATTAGGATACCAAATCCTTTTTTGCTTTTTCAGTAATATAATCAAGTTCGCGAGCGATATTATTAGACAATGGTTCTGGTTGGTGATTCTTCAATATTTCGTTCTTATGCATCCGGCAACGATATTCCATATCTGTAGCTCCTTTCTCCCTCCATGATTTATAATAACTTCTATCTAATAATCTTGGGAACCATAATTCCTTTTTAAAATGCTTACGAGTATGTATCTCTTTTAAAAATGAGCCTTGTGGACCTACGTTTTCGATTAAATCTAAAGCGAATGTTTCTTCATCAAAATTTATATCTCTATTGATACTTTCAACGTAAGAAATAACCTCCGATTGCATTATAAGCATATCAAGGGAGCTTGCTTGATCCATGCCACAAATTCCCATATGGCCAAAAGTATCAGCACCAGCGGCAACTCCTAATGCCAGAGTAATACCACATTCCAAACCTGCTTGGGCATCAGGACGTTTCGAATCGGTTAACCCCACATTAATGTAAACTGGAAATCCATAGTATTTTCCCATTTGAGTCATGGCAACACTAAAAATAGCCTGTTCTGGACCAGAAAATATCATCTGTATAGTTCTCATATCAAAAGCATGACATATGCCTCCGTAGCAGATTGGCATCCCTTCACGTATAAGTTGGGTAACACATATGCCTGCTAGCACTTCAGCATTTTCTTGGGCCATAGTTCCAGCTAGTGTCGATGGAGCAGACATACCCATTTGAGCCATGGGTCCAATTGGAACTGGTAAATTTAATCTTGAAGTTTCAAATAGAAGATCCACTCCATTAAATGGGAAGCTTAAAGGACTTACTGGTTCAAGAAATG
>JBHLNT010000220.1:0-6965 GCA_048941265.1 Promethearchaeota archaeon | reverse complement strand
GGTTTTTTAGCACTCCCTTACCAAGCAAAAGAGGAGGAAAAGATGCTGATCGAAATATATGGTGAGATATATACTAATTACATGTCTAAAACGGGACGCTTCTTTCCGATATTTAAAAGAAAATAATAAAGCTTTATATAATTAATTAGAAGAAAAAATTTAATTCCTAATTACAAATTTAATCTTTAATATCAAGAAGCTTCTTTAATAAGAGCAAAGCTCCCTTTTTGTCAAGAGGTTCATTATTATTGCCACATTTCGGGCTCATTATGCAAGCTGGGCAACCATTTGGCTCATCACAACTACAAGAAGCAATTAACATGTGTGTAAGGACTAATAAATCTGTCAAACTATTGTAGAGTGATTCAGCAATGCCTACACCACCTCTATATGCGTCATAAATATAGATAATTGGTTGCTGTTTAACTGGGTCGAAATCTATTGAAAGCCCGCCGAGATCCCACCTGGAAATTTGAGCTAATGCTGGTGCCATTGCAATCATAGCATGTTCGATCGCATGTACGGTCCCGCCGAGATCATGACCTTTCATTTCTAGTTCTTTTTGAAATTCATATGGAATTAAAAACCAAAAGGCTTGAGATTCAAATTCAATTACAGGAATATCTTCTAAAGGGAATCTAGACCGTATTTCTTGAGTTAACGTATCAATAACTTTATAAGAATAATATTCGTGTTCGACTTTCACATTTCCAAAAAAAGCTTTAATTTGATTTTTTGGTCCAGTATCTTTTTCTAAAATTAGTTCAATTGGAGTAATATCTGTATGTTTTAAAGATTGTGTATAGAAATCGATATCTGCTCTTGTAATATATACTTTCCTTGCATCAAAATCAAGTTCCTCCACAATATATGTCTCAGCCTCATAAAGATACACTGCACCGTGATGTAAATCTCTAAACACATAACTCTCATCTTCAACAGTTAAGAATTCTTCTTTAGTAGGAGTTCTCAAAATCACTTTATAACTTCGATCAGAGAGGTTATTCAATCCATATCTCTCATTCGGGAAAAAATCTCCTTTCCAATAAAATTTATCCCCTCGTTTCATCAGTAGCGATTCAGAAACTAATTCCTCAAGAGATTCTATAAAAATGGTTTTATTTTGAAGACCGAAGTCCTGATAATCATTAATTCTAAGAGGAATTTCTTTAACAGCACAACACAGATGATTTTTTAAAATGTATTTATTATTTAAAGTAATCAAGACTTCTTCCTTGATTGGTCCAAATAAAATCTCTGGATTATGGATGTAAAATAAATCGAGAGGATTTTGCATTGGAATCAAAGTTGATAATGAGAGTTCTTCCCCTCTCCCAGAACGGCCTATTTGCTGTCGAAAACTTGAAATGGTTCCTGGAAATCCAGAACTTATGGTGGCTTCTAATGAGCCTATATCTATCCCTAATTCTAAAGCATTTGTGGAACTAATTCCTAGTATTGCTTTTTGTTTAAATCGTTGTTCG
The DNA here is from genome assembly GCA_048941265.1 of Promethearchaeota archaeon. Classification (GTDB taxonomy): domain Archaea; phylum Asgardarchaeota; class Lokiarchaeia; order Sigyniarchaeales; family SOKP01; genus LW40-45. The sequence goes on along the minus strand of JBHLNT010000220.1, from coordinate 5,481 downwards.
ATTTCTCTTCTTTTATTTTTACTAATTCCTGCTCTATAACTAAAAATTTTATCTTTTATTTCCGGTAATACTTTTCTCGTCCAAATGGCTTGAAGTTCTGCCATTTTTCGAGATAATGTAAATGTTAAAGTTTGAATACCATTGTTGTATTTTAAATGACTTAAAAATAGGTTTTTAGTTTCTTGATGAGCAGAACGATATTTTCCTGAAACCTTATCATAAGGTAAATCCCACATAATAACTTTTTTAGCACCTGAAGGTGAATCATCCTTATCTATAACAATAAAGTCCTCTCCTACTAACTTTTCAGCAAAATCTTTCGCGTTATTGATGGTTGCGCTAGACAAAATCCAAATGGGCTTTACATTATATAATTCAAGGATTCTTTTTAGTCGTCTTATTAATAATGCAAAATTAGAGCCAAATATCCCTCTATAAATATGTATCTCATCTAACACAATATACTTTAAATTCTTACAAATTCGCTGCCATTTCTGTTTAAACCAAGGCAAATAAAAATGAAGTCCATAGGGATTGGTAATAATAATATTAGAATTGGTTAAAACCTGTCTTTTTTCATTAGGTTCAATATCACCATCATAAATTCCAAGTCTACTTTTTTTTATATTAGTATCTTCCATTAATTTTGAAAGAACAGTATATTGATCCCTTGCAAGAGCTTTAGTTGGAAATATATAAATGGCCGTTGTTTTTTCATTATTAAATAGCGACTGTAAAACAGGTAAATTATAACAAAGAGATTTCCCGGATGCTGTGGAAGTGACTATGACAGTATTTTTCCCGTTTAGTATGCTATTAATTGCTTCAGCTTGATGGCCCCATAGTTCTATTGAATTAGAATCTAACCAACGCTGTAATCTTTTTCTTAATGATTTCTCTAATTTACCATATTGAGCTTTTTTGGCAGGTATATGTTGAATGTAAGATATTTGACCAGTATAATAGTCTTGCGATTTAATATACTCTAGAAATTCTTCAAAATTAACCATAAATAGCTTCAAGATTTAAAATGATTACTCGCAATTAAAACCTATATAGAGTACATAATTTTATATTTTTAAAAGTAATTCAATTCTAAAACTTGAAGAAGTAAAGAAAGATTGATAAAAAAGTAGAGATAAACAAATTTGATATTTAAAATATGAAGGCATAAAAATAAATTTCCAAACTTTTTTGTTTTTCAAAAGTTTAAATATATAAAGTTCATCTATAATTTAAGCTATTTTAGAAAAGAAATGTATATATACAAATAAAAGTGAATTTAAATGGCTGGTGCTGTAAAAACATGTTTAATATGTATAGGGTTGATTTTAATTATACTTGGTATTTTTATTTTTAGGACCATTGTATTAGTAATAATTGGTGTTGTGTTATTTATCGTGGGTATTTGTTCGTCCAGAAAAGCCTCAAAAAGTTTAGATAAAACGCCTATTACGAAAACGACTCCACAACCCGCGTCTGTTCCACCCCTTAAACCCACTCCACAAAAAGCTCCAGAACAGAAAGCTGAATCTCCCAGATATTGTTCGCTCTGTGGGGCTAAGACAACAGGAGAATATTGTCCTGATTGCGGAGCAAAAGTAGAGTAGGATTTACTTTGAGTTTTCTCTTCAACAAACAAAGGATATGTTTAACATTATTTTTTTATTCATTTTTTTAAAGAAAAGAAGTTAAATTCATAAATTTCTAAGATATATGTTTTTATAAGATTAAAGAAACTAAAATAAACCTCAAAAATTCTTTAAAAAGAAGATGTCTATTTCCAAGTGGGAGAAAGTGGAATTTCAACAATTTGTTAATGATTTCGGTACCGATATCATAGTAGAAAATGCTCCAACTTTATTATATTCCAAAAAAGAAAAAGAACATGGAGCTTATAATTCTCTTATTGCTTTTTTTCTTGTTGCTGCGGGATTATGTATTTACATTTCAATTTCTTTATTCCTAATTAAAGTCTATTTTAATGTTATTACTTTTATTATAATTAATACTGTATTAGCTAGTTTTGATATCATTTTACTTCTTAATTATATTAAGTCAAAAGTCTATATTAAACCCATAGAATGTTGGATTGAGGTATATAAGCGCTTAGATTTTTATTGCCTCACTTATTATCCAATCTTTTCCGGAAAAAGTCTTCCCAATAAAGCAAAAGACATAATTTATAAGTTGTACAAAAAAGAGATCTTAAACTATAAAATAGATATTACTCAGATAGAAGTTTATCTAAAAGTTCCACAAGCTAAGTTTAATAATTATGAAAAATTAGGCTTCTTTTTCCAATATGGTAAAGGAAAAGATTTTAAAAATGATGATATTGAACGTAATTCTTGGCAATATTTTCCAGCGGATAAATCATTGAATGAGAATTTCATAGCCGTTGCGAACTGGGATCATCAATATGAGTGGCGCTCAGATTTAGAACAAGATTTTGATAAAATCAATGCTCTTTCCCCTTGGATTATTAAAAAGTGGAATCTAAACAATTTAAAGCCTTTAACCGACGACTACAAATTAAAGATCAAATGGAATCTTCTAAATTTAGAATCTGAACCCAAATTGAAGCCATGGAATGGAAATATTGAAGAACAAACTTATGAAAACGAAAATGCATATAAGGATTTAGAAATAATAGACGAAGCGATTGAAAAAATCATCGGTCCGAATGTAGAATTAAAAAAGTTAGGCGACCTTGAAAAACGGCTTTTAAAATTTAAAATTTATTTTCGAGATTTAGAATTTTAAATTTATTTTGTTTAATTTATATCATTAAGAGCAAATTACTAAAAAGAAAAAGTCAAAATCGGCACCATCAAGACCTCAAGTACCCTCCCCTCCTCCAAGTGCTGGACCTACTACTGGAGCTGCTCGAAAATCCTTAGTTTCCCCCTAAAAGCGATTTAAAGATCTTAAAGCTGAAGATGAAGATGAATCCAAAACTACTAGAAATGATATCAAAATGGGAATTATTTATAACTTTTGTATCTATAATAAAAATAATTTAGGAATTAATACTAAATTAAAATTATAAAGAGAGGTGCTTAATATGGGTAAGAAATTTAACTGTCCAGTATGTGAAAAGCAGATTTCTATAAAACTCAAATCGTGTAAATTTTGTGGTGCAGATTTATCAGTCGATGAAATACAAATATCTAAGATGAGAGAAAACTATAAAATTGGGATGGCAAGAAATCTTTTTCAAAATAAAGATGTTTTAGGGGCTTTAAATATTTTGAATGAAACCTTAAAGGAATTCCCACAATCAGTTAGTGCTTTGGGATGGGCTGGAGCAATTCGTCTCTCAATAGGACATTATCAGCAAGGATTCGAAATGTTTAAAAAACTGGTATCAATTGATCCCACTAATTCAGAAGCTTGGTTAAAGATTGCGATTTGTCATAGTGAATTTACCGAATATCAAAAGACTATTGATGCGTGCAACACATGTTTAAAATATGATCCTGAAAAATGTGATGCTCTGGTCCTAATGGGAAACTCGTATAAATTTCTTGGAAATTATAAATCTGCCGCAGATTGCTATCAGAGAGCACTTAAAATTAATTCATCTCATATGACAGCTGCCCAAAATTATATAGGTTCAGTAAATGAATCCGGAGATGAGATCTTAAAACATCAAATGAAAGAATTTCTTCTTAAGGAAATATTTAAAATAACTCCTATTACTTTACCAAATATGGAAGGAAGAGGATTAAGATTTTATAATTTTGGTGCTATTGAGCAGAAATTTGGAGATATTCAATTTAAAATTAATCTTTTTGTACAATTCAATCAGATTCCGCTTGAACAAATGAATGCATTTGTCATAGACAACCAAATGATAGTATCAATAGAAGAGTATCCAGATGCATTTAAAGAATTTCAGAAAGCTTATAATGTGGAACCAATTACTTTTAAAAGAAAAACAAATTAGGAGGAAATTGAATTTGAAGTGCAATAATTTTATAATTAAACCTTTTTTTAAGAAAGAATTAAGATACTGCTATTAATTTAGTTGAGAATGATTTATATATATTAAAATTAGAAATAGAGATGGCTAGAATGGGGAAAAAAAAAATATGTCCCATATGTGAAAGAAAAATAGCTATAAATCTCGAATTATGTAAATTTTGTTATACAGACTTATCAATGGAAAAAAGTCTTATACCTAAGAGAAGAGAGGAGTATAAACTTGAGAGAGCAACAACTATATTTAAAGAGTTTATAAATAAGAAATTACAAATGGGATCTAATTATTATAACCCGGGGAGATCAGAAGCTGAATGGGAAAGAGATGATGGTATAGCTTTAACGTATTTATATGAAATTCTTAAGGAAAATCCACAATCAATTGCAGCATTGAAGTTGTCTGGAGAGATTTTTTTAGAGAGGTTTGACTATACAAATGGACTTGAAATTTTTCTTAACCTAGTTTTAATTGATCCTACTAATTCAGAATATTGGAAAACTCTTGCACTCTGTTATTTTAAAAATTTAAAATATCAAAAGGCTATTGATGCCGCTAACACATGTCTAAAATATGATCCTGGAAATTTTGATGCGTATTTCATACTGGGAGAATCACATAGATTACTTCATAATCATAATTCTGCTATAGAATGCTATAAGAAAGTATTTAAAATTAATCCAATTCATAAAGAAGCAGCGCAAAATTATGTTAGTATTATAAAAAATACTGGAACTGAACAACAAAAACGTGAATGGAGTAATTTTCTTTATCAAGAAGTAATTAATTTATCTCCTATTGAACTCTCTAATTGGGAAGGAAAGGGAGTAAAATTTTATAATTTTGGTTCTGTTGAGCATAATATCGAAGTTCTTCAATTTAAAATTGATATTTTTTTAGATTTAAACCAATTTAAGCTTGAAAGTATTAATATATTTGTCATGCAACAACAATTAATAGTATCGATGGAAGATTATCCATACGCCTTTAAAGAATTTAAAAAAACTTTTAAAATAAAACCAATTAAACTTGGAAAAAAACCATTAAAGCTAAAGGATATTTTCAATTAGTTTTTTCTCTTACTAGTTAACAGATTTAAATGAGTATCGTATGTTTAAGTAATTAATAAAGTTGATACCTTGAATCATTAATAGTTTTATCTATTTAATCGTTTTAATCCACTTTAAAATGAAAGATTTAAGCTGATACAAAATTTTAGAAATATTGATAAAAGTAAAATAACATATTTTGACTATAAAACAATATTAATTATCCTAAAATATATTTTTAAAGAGTGAATTAATTTTGGAATCATCGCAGACCATTTCAAAACTTGAAATTCCCATAAATAAAATATTTTATAATAAAGATTCCAAGATATTGTCCATTGAGGTTCTTGGATTTACTTATATAGGCCACTATAAAAAATCTACAACTATCGGGGATATATTGGACGATATTTTTAAATCATTACGAGAAATTCAAGTAGAAAGGGA
>JBHLNT010000036.1:11252-30344 GCA_048941265.1 Promethearchaeota archaeon | reverse complement strand
CTGGATCTAAAAAAGCTTTTGTCATTATTTTTTCCATTTTAGCTAAACTTTCCCATTGGTGTTCGATAACGATTGTATTAGTATCATGGGTGCCAGTTAAGTATCGATAACGCTTTTTAGGAGGATATCCTATTTGATTCTCGATTTCTGTGAATTTTTTATCTATAGCTTCAAGTTCATCCCATTTCCCATTATATACTCTTTGAACTAAACGTTGAATAATTATTACCATTTAAATTTCACCTACTAAAAATGACTTTTTAGTAAAATTTAGTAAGTAAGATAAATATATAAAAATGTCTGTCTTTCGTAATATTTCATGAAAACTCCAAAAAAATCATATTTGGAAATATTTCAATTAAAACATTATGAAAGTATATTAACTTATTAGATATAGTATAAAATATACTATTAAGGAAAAGGTGAGATTATTCGCTAGAACAATATTTTCTAGGGCACCCGTCAGGATAAATGATATTGGTGGATGGACAGATACCTGGTTTTATAAGAAAGGAGCGGTCTTTAATTTTGCTGTTGATCTATATAGTTATGTAAGGATTATAGAAAATAGCACTGAAAGAATTAATATTGTTTCAGAAAACCTAGATTTATCTACAGAAATAAGAAATTATAATAAAATTGAGTATGATGGAACATTAGACTTACTAAAAGCAGCGGTTAAAAGAATGGACATAAAAACAGGATTAGATATTTTTGTTCGAGCTGAAGCACCTCCTGGAGGCGGTACTGGTACAAGTGCAAGTGTAGCAGTAGCGTTAATTGCTGCTTTATCACATTATACTAATAAAACAATATCCCCTCGTGAAATTGCGCAGTTGGCTCATAAACTGGAGACTGATGAATTGAATTTGGAAAGTGGGGTTCAAGATCAATTCACAGCAGCATATGGAGGAATAAACTTTATGGAAATTGCATATCCCTTAGTGAACATTTCAAGTATTAATGTTAATGAGAGTAGGATCTGTGAATTAGAAAGCCAATTAATTCTTGTATATTTAAGTTCAAGAAGCTCAAGCAAAATGCATAAAGCTGTTATAGAAAATTATGAAAATGGTCTAAAAGATACTATACATGCTTTTGAAATCATGAAAAACTGTGCTTATAAAATGAAAAATGCTATTAATTCATCTAATATAAGAGAAATAGGAGAAATTATGAATTTAAATTGGGAAGCCCAGAAAAAGTTGCATCCATCAATGGTTAATCCTATAATAGAAAAAACAGAAAAAATTGCAAAAGAAAATGGTGCAATTGGATTTAAATGTAATGGAGCGGGAGGAGGGGGATCTTTAACTATATTAGCGGGAATAGGTAATGAATATCTTATAAAAAAGAGATTGATTGAGAATGGTTTAACTATACTTCCAGCGAAATTAAACTTTAAAGGAGTACAAACTTGGGAAGCTTAAAAAGCTCTTGGTATTAAAAAGGTTTAGAATGCAAAAATCTTATCATAATGATGATATTTTTTTATTGAATAGAATATAATTTATTATATTAAATTCTAAAAAGAGTATTCGTCTTTTATTATAAAAAAAATAAGTTGATTATAATGTCGCCAATAGATATAAATTCAGTAGGAGATACAAGAGAAGGAACATTTAAATATGATTGGAAAACGTGTGCCTTATATAATTTAGGAATTGGTGCCCAAGCAGAAGATTTACCCTTTGTATATGAAAATGTACAAGGGGGTATGAAAGTATTTCCGAGTTTCGCCACGATCGTAGCGGGTAGCGGACTGCTTTTCCCAAAAGGAACTGATTTTGTCCGATTATTACACGGGGAGCAATTAATCCGTCTTTATGAACCTTTTAAACCAAAGGGTACAATAAAAACTAAAGGTGTTATAGAACATATATACGATAAAGGTAAAGCCGCCGTTATACATACGAAAATATCTGGATATTCGTCAAAAGATGAGCAGATATTTGATACAAAATATGTCTTTTTCGTTGGTGGCTCAGGAGGTTTCGGAGGAGACCCAGGACCCAAAACCGTGCCTATTATTCCTCCTGAGGGTATAGAACCAGATTTTAGCATTTCTTTTCAGACCAATAAAAATCAAGCAGCTTTTTATAGACTTAATGGAGATTTTAATCCACTACATATCGATCCGAAATTTGCTAAAATGGCAGGTCAACCAAAACCAATTCTTCATGGATTGTGTACGTACGGGATTGCTACACGTGCTATTGTATATGGGCTATGTGATGGGGATGTTTCTCGTTTTAAAGAATTTAGCGCAAGATTTCAAGGAGTCGTATTTCCTGGAGAGACCCTTATCACTGAAGGCTGGAAAGATAACGGACGTTATATAATTCAAGTTCGAAAGGATAACACCGTAGTCCTAGGAAATGCTTATGCCATTGTAGAGTAAATAATTTAAAATTAATCAAAATCTTTTTTATTTCTAATTACTAATTTTTTTATTTTTTTTTTATTTAAGCTTAAGTCTTAGGTACGAATAGGTTAAGATAAAATTAATACTATGGAACTCGTTAAAAATTATGTAATTTGTTTGAACCAATTCATTATTTTCTTCAGAATTAGTATTAGAACTTTATTTTATAAATGAAAATAATTTAAATGATTCTAATATTATTATTTTAGATACGAGTATTACTTTATGTTATAATTTTATACAAACTATTAAAATTCAAAAATCTTACAAATATTTAGAGAAATAGCAAGTTGGAGTCAATTTTGCCTTTTAGGCATGAGGATGAAAAAACTTTATTGAATAAAATCCATCCTGTAGTCAGATTAGGATTACCCTTCATTTTCGTCGTTCCATTTCTCCTTATTGAAAATATTTTTCTAATTTATAGCTATTTCTTGCTGACATTACTATTTATTTTAATTACTCGCTTAAATCTCTTAAGGATTTTAAAGAGGCTAAAAAATGTTATTCCTTTTATATTGATAATAACTATTTTTTTACCTTTGTATATAGGAGAAAACATTATTTATCAGATTAACATAGGATTAACAATAAATATCTATGAAGAGGGACTTTTCAGAGCCTTTTTCCTTTTTGTGAGAATTTTTAGTGCTACTTTTATCTTTATGTCATTTTTTTCATCTTTAACATATTCAGAATTTATTGAGGCGCTTACTTCGTTAAAACTACCAATATTTTTTGTGGGGAGTTTCATTATTATGTTACATTATATACCAATAATTGCCACGTCAAATAAAAAGATACTTGAGGCTCAAGAATTGCGGGGAAAAAAGATAACAAGTTATTGGCAAAGATTAAAAGTACATGCATTTATCATGGGAAAGAGTTTAGTGACAAATATGGAACGCAGTGAACATTTATATGAGAGTCTGAAAATGAGGGGTTTTTCGGGGGAATTAACCTTTGCACCGAGAAAGATAAAAGTTTATGACTTCATAATTTTGTTGATATTCATACTCATTAGTGTATATATCATTTATTTTTTGAATTTAGAACATATTTATATGGAGGTTTTCAAATTATTTTTGCTGTAGAAGTAAAGGATTTAAATTTTCAATACAATTCTAAGTTTAGTATTGAAGATTTATCTTTCACTATTGAAGAGAATTCTAAATATGCCTTAACCGGAAATAATGGGGCTGGTAAAACCACATTATTAAGATTATTGGTTGGTTTATTAAAACCTAAATCTGGTAAAATTAAAATCTTTGATAACACTCTTACCAGAAAAAAGAAAGACTTGTGGCAAATCAGACAAAATATCGGATTTTTATTTCAAAATCCTGATGATCAACTTTTTGCACCAACCATCGAAGAAGATGTGGGTTTTGGAGCAAGGAATCTAAAACTTGATCAAGAAGAAGTGAGAAGACGTGTTAAATGGGCATTAGAAGCAGTGGACTTGGTAGAGTTTAAAGATTTCTCTCCCTTTAATCTTTCATGGGGCCAAAAAAAAAGAGCTTGTTTGGCAGGATTGCTTGTTATGAAGCCAAAATTATTGATATTGGATGAACCCTTCGCTAATCTTGATTTTAAATCAATTATTAATCATCTCGAGATAATAGAAAGATTACGAAAAGAAGAACATATGACAATTTTATTCACTTCTCACAATTTATTCTTTGTGGAACATTGGGCTGATAAAATGCTAGTTTTAAACGAAGGAAGGGGAATATTTGAAGGAAATCCTAAAGAGGGATTGAATCGTCCTAATATTAAAGAACTTATGGGGTCCTATGATGAGATTAGGGATTTAATTCAAAATCATAATCATATCCAGAAACAATTGATCTTCTGAAAAAATTTGCTTAAATAGAAATAAAAAAGATTTATATCTTCAATTTGCTTTTGCTTTTTTAAATATTATTAAAAAAAATATAGATAGATTTAGAATTACATTTAAATTTATACACTTATTAGTCGTGGTGGCGGGACAAAAACCTTTCTAAGACCTGTTCTGTTTAATGTCATTGATTCTTCGGGGCAGTGATGGGCACAAATTCCGCATCCAATGCATCTATCTTCATTTACAATGGCAATGTTATTTAATTCAATCGCTTCCATCGGACATTTTTCAACACATGTACCGCATCCTACGCACGTCTCTTCATTCACTTTTGCTAAATAGGAAGTTAATGTGTTCATTGCCGCTAATCCGCGATGATACAATTCTAATGTACCACAGCAACATTTACAGCAACTGCAGATACCAAGTTCGTTATATTCTGGATCATCAGTTTGGTGAAATGCTGTGTGAACAAGTCCAAATTCCTCAGCTTCTTTGAGAGTTTTTAATGCCTCTTCTTTTGAGATCGGCTTAATGAACTCTTGTTCTATTAGAAATTTAGCATAACTACCAACAATTACGCAATTTTCTTTTGGAGCATCTAATTTACAAGGATTATTAATAAGATCCTGTTTATGTCTACAATAACATATTGCAAGACCGAATGTATCATATTTTTCTAAAATTTTCGTTATTTCTTCGTAAGGTAAGACTACTTGTTGTTGTACCTCAACTTGTTCCTCAACGGGGACAATATGAGTTCCGGGTGAAGCGTTTTTAAATTGGGGTATAAAGATATCATAATTATTTTGAATTAAATCCTTCAATTCATCAAATAATTTCTCGAATAATCTTGCTAACTTTTTCTCTTTTTCACTTGTACCACCGCGCATTAATACATGCTCAAATATTCCCGGCATAAAGGGCATAAGGTTATATTCCATGATTCCAGTGTTTTCATTGAGAAAATTAGCAATAATACCTTCATGCATCAGATCTTTTAGCATATTTTCTAATACTGGTCCGTCCAAGTCTGTTTTTTGTTTTATTCGATCAATAGTTAGGGAGGGTTTCTTAAAAACTTGAAGAAACTTTGCTTGTTCCTCAGTTATTATAGTTTGTAATATTTCAATGAGAGTATCGCTAACAGGTAAAGTTAGTCCTGCCTTTCCAATTAGTTGTATCAGCTTAGACCATATTTTTTCGGACATGAATATATCACCTTTTTTTAAATTACTTTACATTATATTGGATTTACATTAAAATAAAAAAAGGATAGTTATTTATTTAAAATTAATTCATAATAACAAACAAAAATTATAAAATCACAAAATTTTTTACATTCTTTTTCTATACTCATTATTGGGAAAATGATGATGGAATAACTGCGCTTCGAGGGCATATATGATCGAAGATGAGTATGTGTGCAAAGCAGCGCAAACATCCAGAGTTTAATAATCAGCAAGTAAAAAACTGCGCATAAAATGGGCTCTTAACTAAGTGATGATAAATATCATAGCGATGAAGTGGAAGCCAGTACCCAGGGCGCAGATATGATTATGTTCCCAAAAAGGCATGAAATTAACGCCTAACACGAGAGAACTTATTCGATCTTAACGGAACTTCCTTAAAATGAGAAGAAAGAGTTAGTGCTTTAGGCAACAATAATGCTGAATTTTATTAATCTTTATTATTAATAATTTTAGTAGCCAATTGTATCTGGGCTAAATAGTTCTTTTAGCTCATCGCTAATTGCTTCTTGATCGCTGCTTTTTAAATATCTTTCTAAAACGGTTGCGATTTTTGGAGCCCATTTCTTTATGAGAGCACGCACAAAACCGATTTGGACGTTTAGATCAGTTGCTAAACATAGTACACCATTGCCAGTTTTCACAGAAAATATTAAACCTTTATCATATTCCGTAATTTGAGTTTTAATATTTCCATATCCTAAAATTAATCCTTGCTCTTCTCCGGCAGTAAACACAGCTCCCCCTATAGCTCCAATTTTTTCAACAGAAATGTCTTGATCTGCAGAAAAACTAAATTTAGATTGACTTAAGATGGTTAGACCAGTATCATCAATAATAATTGCGTGTTTTAATCCCGCCGTACTATTTATGATATTTGTGAGTATTTTCTTTAAAATAGCCTCATCTTGAGAATAGTTCAAAATACTGTCAACCTAATTACTGTTTTTCGATTATATTTTTTATTATTGGGAGAAATTTTTAATTGTTATTCCTATAAATAATATATTATTTATATAAATAAAGTAATAGTTTATAAATCCACAATCTTCCCTTCTTTTTCATTTGAATGACGCGAAAAAAAAATTCGATTTTTTGACCATAAATTTATTATAGCTCAAAAAAGACTCTGAGTTTTGATAAATTTCTTTAATCTTTTGTAACAATTCATATTATTATTAGGTTTTTCCAATAATAAAAGCAATTTTATATCTTTTGATGTATCTATGTCGCTTTTAATTTTTAAATAACTTTTCTCTTTAATAAAGTCTCTTTTATTTGAAATAGCCGATAATGCTAATACATTTTCTTGAATATGAAAATTTTGAGGAATTCTAGATGCGATTGGGAATCCATGATGATCACATAGCACGCCGGCAACAAAATTAGGAAAAATCTGCTCTATCTCGGAGAGAAAATAATTAACATCCGACTGTTTAATTAACTTTTCCAATTAAAATTCACATAATTTTAGTGATTATTCTAATAAGTAAAGGTATAACAAAACCACTCATTAAATGTAATAATATGAAGATAATATCAAAATAAGGATGAATATTAAAGAATTAATATAATTATATATTTTATGAAATAAATTTTAATCATGGTAGCTATATCTTTGTTCTTTCCAAGGATCCGCTTTATTTGAATACCCTGCTCTTTCCCAATACCCTAATTTATCCTCTTTAAGGAAGGTTATTGTTTGTACCCATTTTGCAGATTTGTAGAAGTATAAATTTGGAATAATGGGTCGCACTGGACCGCCATGATCATCATTAATGGGACTGCCTTCATAAGTTAATGCTAATATGGTATTATATTCTTTTAATCTTTCTATAGGGACGGTGGTTGTGAAATTATCATCTGCACATAAGAATTCGACATATTTTGCGGTTTCCTTAGGTTTAATAATCTCAAAAAGTTTTTTAAAAGAAATTCCTCCCCATTTTGTGTCATATTTACTCCAAGAGGTAACACAGTGAATATCAACAATTATTTCATTATCTTGGAGATTAATAAGCTCTTGAAGTGTAAATTTTTTAGGATTTTGTATTTCCCCTTCAATTGTTAAGACATAATTTTCTCTCTCTATATGAGGTTTTTTCCCCTTTTGAAGAACTGGAAAGCGATCGGTTAAATGTTGCCCGGGGGGCAATCTTGGTTTTTCTTCTCCATTAGAATTTTTATTCATTATTATATATTTCTCAATTGGGATATTTAAAAAAATCTAGTAATTATATTAAGAAAATGAAAATAGTATTGAATTTAATATTAATCCTCTAATTCCTGGGATTCATCAGAAGCACTAAAAAAAGCAGATTTTGGCATATCTGAGACTGCTTGTTGAAATGTTTCAGATTTTCGATAAATACCTTTTTGAATGACATATTTCATAATTTCATCAGTCCCGCCCCCTATACGTAAAAGACGAACATCTCTTAGACATCTTTCTACTGGATATTTATTAGTGTAACCAATTCCTCCTAAACATTGAAGTGCATCATCACATATTTTATAGGCTGCTTGACAGGCAAATAATTTTGCCATCGCGGCAAAATGACCATCTTCAATATTTTTTACTGACCTCTCAACCAAGGCTCTTCCCGCTTCATAATAGGTCATCATTTCAGCAATTTTAAAGCTTATCCCCTCGAACTCAGAAATTGGTTTTTTAAATTGTACTCTCTCTTGCGTATATTGAATGGCGACTTCTAATGCTCTTTTAGCCACTCCTAACGCTTGGGCAGCTAATATAGCTCTTTCAGGTCCTAAAAAGTTTTGAAGGCTTGCTATTGCTGCGGTTTTTCCCAATCTCCTCTCGCCAGGCTCCTCTCTTATTTCTTTGTAGAAGAGCGAATTTTCCGTAGGAACTCTAACATCGTTAAATTTTATATGTCCTAAATGTAGCCCATGAAGTCCCATCATTTTATATTCTTCAATAACTTCAAATCCCTCCCAATCAGACTGCACAATAAAACCACCGTTCCTGGCATATACCACAAGAATATCAGCAACGCTTCCATTTGTTATAAACCTCTTTTCGCCGTTTAAAATATATTCTTCATTAACCGCATCATATTTTGCAACAGTTTTCATTCTTGATAAGTCACTTCCTGCATCGGGTTCGGTAAAACAAAAACACCCAATTTTTTCTCCTTTCATAAGTGGACTTATATATTGCTTTAAGGTTCTTGTTTTTCCAAAAATCCTTATCAAATTAGCAGGATATGTGCTGGAAAGGCGACTCATATCGACTGGAAGGCTATAATAACAAACTTGTTCTGAAAAAAGTAATTCCTGCATATATGAACCACTTAATCCACCAAAACGCTTCGGGAAAGATATACCAATAAGTCCTCTTTTTCCAAAGGGCCTTATCACATCCCAAATATCCGTTTTACCTTGTTCTATATCATTTATATAAGGTGCTAAGTTGTTTTTTAAATATTCATCAATTTCAGCCTTCCAATTCAACTCTTCTTCTGTTAAATTTGAAAATATGCTCTCCATATTACATTTCCATTTAATATTTAATTTTATCTGTATATCTAATTTAAATAAACATTTATTATAACATTTTTTAACAAATGAATTTAAGTGTTTAATACATAGCAATAAAAAAAGAAAAGAGGAGATAAATTAAAACTATTTTTTCTTTAGTGAGATTCCCAGATTCAGATTCTCGATTAACTCACTAAATCTATTTCTAATCGTGACTTCAGTAACTTGCGAGATTTTGGCTATTTTTCTCTGTGTTCTACGCTCATTACATAAGATTGAAGCTGCATATATTGATGCAGCACAAACACCAGTAGGCCCCCTTCCAGAGGTTAAACCCCTCTGTTCGGCCATTTTTATGATTTTCTTTGAAATTTGTTGGCATTTTTGAGATAAATTTAATTCACTAATAAATCGAGTGAGAAAATCAACTGGTTTAGTAGGATTTAAATTTAATCTCAATTCTTTGGAAATAAATCGAAATGAGCGCCCAATTTCCTTTTTATCAACCCGGGCGACTTCTGCTATTTCATTTAAAGTTCGTGGAACTTTATACATTCTACACGCAGCGTATAGGCTAGCTGCTGCAACTCCTTCAATACTTCGTCCACGAATAAGATGTGCTTCTACAGCATCTCGATATATTTTTGCTGAACATTCGCGTAGATTTTTCTGTATATCTAAGTTGGAAGCCATTCGATCCAGTTCAGATAAAGCAAATGTCAAATTCCTTTCAGTTGCATCTGATACCCTTATACGACTTTGCCATTTCCTTAGTCTGTAGATCTGAGCTCTTAATTTTGCAGGAATTTCCTTTCCAAAAATATCGCGATTTTTCCAGTCAATCATCGTCGAAAGTCCTTTATCATGTATCATGTAAGTCATTGGTGCTCCGGTTCTAGTTCGCTTCTTTTTTTGGTCTGCATCAAAGGCACGCCATTCAGGACCTTGATCAATATGGCGTTCTGAGGCAATTAATCCACAGTTTTCACAAACAAATAAACCTCTATTTTCATCAAAAGAAATTGAATTTCCGCATTCAATACAGTTATCATCAGTGTTAAAAGATTCCTTATTAAGTTCTTCTAGGGTTATATTTACATTATTCCAACTTGAAATAATTTACACCTTTATTTTGAATTTTTTTTTAAAAATCTTGAAAAGCCTTATCAGACTTTCACATAAAGTTCATTATATGGGCTAAATTCTTTATTCAGTAGAGTTTTAATGGAAATAAATGGTAAGCTTATTGGTCCAAATATTTCTTTAATATACCCTATTTCCTCATAATTCATATTAAAAACAGGTTTACGGTAAATTTTTTCAAAGTTTCTATTCCATCGTTTTACTCTAAATATTTGATGCTTTTTAGATTTCCCTATGTAGAATAGACTTAGTTTAACCCAACCTTTCAATATTTTACCATCTTTGGTTATTGAAATATAAACTAAAATAATTGATCTTTTCTATTTAAAGTTAATTAATTTTCAAACTTCCCCGTACAAAAAAGTAGAATGGATTTTTACTCACATATTTTGTTTTTTTTTCAAATTTCGTAAATATCAAGGGTAAAAAGAAGAATTTTTTATTCCAAAATACATAAAAATTCACAAATTTTTATGCGATTATCTTATTTTGGATCAAAAAATTATCAATGATAATCATGTTGAAGATGGTATTTTATTTTACAATCGCAATCTATTTCATTTTGATGTAAAATACTTATATCCTGATTTAAAACAAATTCTTTCAACAAGCTTATCATTTTTTCATCACATTTTAAGCAATTATGAATTCCTCTTCTAGTTCCCGCGCCTGAAGGGTCGGATAATATTCTAAAATTTTTTAGATCTTCTTGTTTTATTGCTTTTTTCAGGCATTTGAAAAGAGAGTAAAACCAGGGAGGTCTATATCGATTTTGATACCATAAATATTCTGCTAATGAACCTTTTTGAATATTTAGAGGATTTATTGAAATAGTATTTACTTTTAAATTCATCAGCATTTTGATTGATTCTATGCAATCATCAATAGCTCCCTGTTCATTTAGAAAGGGTGGTTTAAACAACAAATATACTTTCACTCCTATATCATATTTCTTACATAAATTAACAGCTTCAAGAAAATCCTCATAAATTAAACTTTTATTAATATAATTGTTTCTTATATAATCGTTAACCGTTTCAAGACCTATCCCTATTTCGATATATTTATTCTTAAGCTTGTTTTTAAGTTTTAAAAGGCGGTCTGCGGTTAAATATTCAACCCTGGATTCAATTACAAACTCTTTAATATTTTTAATTTCGGAAATTTTCTGGTAAATGTGCATGCGAACCTCTTCATTGAGTTCTGAATTGTCAAAAAAGCTGCCCGAATTAAATATTTTAAGCACATAATTATATTGTTGTTCATTTATTTCATTCATTTTTCGTTTTAGTGCATAGTCAAATTGTTTAATAAGGTAATCTGATGGAACATCCTTTATATTTGCATCTTGAATGTATCCACACATCGAACATCCTCCAAAATCACCCAAAGCCCAGCTACATCCCTTAGTTCTCAATATCACCGTAAATTCCTTGCCAATTTCATCTATAAGTCTGTCATTTTTTGTCCAAAAACTTACCGGTTTTTCTAACTGTTCATTTGTAAATTTTCTTTTTTTTGCTATTGCTCTTTTTCTTAAGGAACATATAAATTCTGCCAATGGATTCTGATGATTTTCATTTAGCACTTTCATATATTATAGCCACTCTGCCTGTTTTTGTATTTCTTAAAACATTAGAACCAATAATAATATGTCCCATTCCAACAATATTTTCTTTCTGTTCATCCAAAATTATTACATTATCATAAGGTACGAGGTTTTGACTAAATTCTAATACCCCTGGACGGAATAAAGTATTGCCACTCATTTTCTTTCCGTTAAATACAATTATTTTTGCAGTTTCTGAAGATGGTGCCAATAAAGATGCCCCCTTTATGGATAGATCTATTTGTCCCGTACTATAATTGAAAACACCTAAAGAATTATTGGTTTTAGAAGCTAATATCTCAATATGAGTATGAGGTTTACCTTTTCTTATTTTTATCCCATTACTAAGGATTTTTATACCTGAACCCTTTCCATATTGATAATCTAAAATTTTATTGAATTTTCGATCCCAGGTTTTTGATAAATATAGTTTTTTAGAAATGCTTTCATCTGGGCTAAAATCTTTTATTTTAGAATCAACCAGAGATTTTAATGATTGCAATGACTCTTTAGTAGTTAAACTTTGAGAAATTTCTGTAAAATAAAACTTATGTTTTAGTTCTTTTTTTACTCTGTTCAGAATTTCGAGATATTCTCCTTCGAGGTGACAGATAATCGGAATGTCTGGATCATATTTTTCAAGCAATTTAATGAGCATATCAGCAGAAATTTTTATTTCTTCTTCATTCCAATCCCCTGTAACTGAAATATCATATGAATTAGCAGGATATACATTTTCCAATTGCCTTGGAATTGCTCCAAGGGGAGATGTTAATATTATTTCTTGAAAATCCGGAAATTCTGGATATTTTCTTAATATACTCAAAAATTTTTTATGGGATTTAGATTCAGAATAAGGTTTTCCTGCTGAACAAGGAAATAAGATAATTAATCTAGTTTGTTGTTCCGGTTCAAATGCCATAATTGTTCTCTCTCTAAAAACCTGAAAGTCTGGTCTATGATATGAAAGTGATCCAAGACAATTCACTTTTTTATTTTTTTGGGTGATTGGAGTTTCATACTTAATTAGATCAAAATACTTTTTATCTAAAATTCTTAACATAGAAATTAAATTAGTATCGTCTAAGGAGGATTTTTCAACAAAGGCTCGGAAGTCTTCATAATTTAGATATTGTATGATTTTGTTCATATAGGTTTTTGCTGAAATTAGATTATGGAGGCTTAGCAAGCTTATTTTTTCCGAAGAATATTTTTCTTCTTGTAAATTTTTCAATTCTCCTCTACATGCTCTGCATGAACATGGTAAATATTTAATTTTATAAATTGGTAATAAATATTCTAAAGAATTATAGAAATTCTCTGAAGACAAATATAGTAAGAAAGAGCTATCGACTAGATCAATTCCTAAATAAACTAAAATTGGATAAAAGTTAGGAATAATTCTACCAGAAGCTATTAAAATGATATTATTGTCTAATTTCTGCTTTAAATTTAATACAAAATCAATAATCTTCCTAAAATTAGAAATATTATCAAAGATATCAGCTAAATTTAATATTTTAATATTTTTATTATTTCTAATTACTTCAAGATACATATCAGATAATTCTAAAAAATCAAAGATTTTTACTGTCAATCCAAGATTTATGTCTGCATTATTTTTAAGGATGATTTCAGCTTTTTTCAAATAGTTTTCAATTTCTCTCACTGCAAAATTCTTATTTATCGCAGTAGTTGGTATATTGAAGGGAATTATCGCAAAAATGCCTTTTTCAATGAAGATAATTTTATTTCTTACTATTATCTCTTGAAATTTTTCCAATGTACTATTGCTGATGTATAAAAAACTCGCAGAATTGAATGTTCTTTCTAAAATATCACTTTTCAATATACCTTCTTTTGATATTTTAAATAATACATGGTCTTCAAATTCAGTTTTGAAATCAATTTGATTCATTAAGATACTATTCAGCGGAATAATAACATTTGGAGTATAGAGATATCGTTTATTTTGTTTTGAAACTAAAATCCTTCCAGTACGAGCCAAACCGATCTCTGTTTTTAGAACTTCAAAAAAAAAAGTCATTGTTTCCCAATAGAAATTACAAAACTACAATTTTTTTAGTAAATATAGTATACCTTATTTAATTAATCTGCTTCCTGTAATATGATAACAAAATTGCTTCCTTTTGAATGATCTCCATTTATACGATCTTCGACCCAGATCTGTCCGTCATATGTTTCGATGATTTTCTTTACTAAGGATAATCCTAACCCTAATCCACTAATGCTCTTATCCTTATTATATGCTCTTAAAAATATTTCGTCTTTTCGAGCATCTTCTATACCAATCCCATTATCCTTAAAATCTATTCTTATGTTATTACTATTATTCTTCTGTTCTTTAGATATTTTTATAAGAATTTCTATGTTGGGATTATCATTATATTTTACCGCATTAATCAACAAATTTTCAAACACATCAGCTAAAAGCTCATTTGCTTTAACTTCTACTTTTTTATTAAACGTCTCAACTTGTATATTCAAATTATTTTTTTGAAACCAATTATGTATGAAAGTTATCGATTCTTTTAACGTTTCGCATAATTCAATTGTTCTCAAAGGATTTTCAGATTCTTCTATTTGAGATAATTTTTGTATGTTATCTACTAATTTGGCCCCCCTCAATATTTGTTCTTTAATAATTGTGGTAATTTCTTTTAACTCTTTCATTTTATCAGGCATTTCTAAAAACATATTGATGAGATCATTTGCGGAACCGACGTTTTGAAGAATATTACCAATATCATGGGAAAAAATATCTTTAAAAAAATTCGCACGATTATATGACTCACGATATTTTTTTTCTGATTTTTCTAATGCTTTTTTTGCAAGGACTCTCTCTGTTATATCTTCATATGTACCTAAAAGTCCTACAACCTCCCCTTGAGAATTGTGCAATGGAATTTTATTTGTGTCCAACCACGCTTTCTTACCGTCTGCTTGTAATTGAGGTTCGATAATGTGAGATTCTGGTTTATTAGACTCCATAACAAGGCGATCTATTTCATAGAAAGATTCTGCTTGTGATTGTTCCCATGGTAAATCGTAATCTGTTTTTTCTACGATATTCTTTGGCTCTCCTACACCAGCTACTCTAGCAAAATTACGGTTACATCCTTGATATACAGAATTAATATCTTTCCAAAAAATAAATTGAGGGATATTATCTAGAACTAACTGAAGCATTTCTTTACTTTTAATTAAATCTGTTTTTGCTTCTTTTTCTTGAGTAATATCTTTTAGGATGACGATAAAAAATCTAGGCGTTCCATCATTATCCTTAATTAATGTGGCACTTAATTTTCCGTATAAAATAGTAGATTTATCTAACATCAATTGATATGTTTCATTTTTAAGAAATCCCTCCTTTAAAGCTTTTTGATGGTATTTTTGACTTTCCTTAAGATTATCTGGAGCTATTAAATCAAAAATACTTCTACCGATTAATTTATTTTTTTTCGTGTTTGGTCCGAATAAAAGAAGGGTGCTCTTTGAGATATCTACAACTTTTCCATCAGGATCCAATACAATTAAAATATCAGGGAATATCTTGAATAGGGTATCATAAATTAGTCGTTTCATCAGATTTGATTTTTTCTTTGATTCAGAATCATTTTCAGATTCGAAGATCATTTAGGAAAATCCCTTAAAATTCGCTTATCTTTGATTTTAATGAATTTAATTGTAAATTATTTTTGACAAGAATAAAGTAATTAAATCTATATTTATACTTTTGGCAATCTTTATTTACTCAGAACTTACTTTCAGAGAAAATTTCCTTTAATTGATGCTATATATCTAACTCAAAAGAATTCAAATCCATTTTTAGTTTATATCCATTATATCAATAGTTTTTAAGCTAATTTAATGTTGTCCATGCCAATTTCCATATTACAGAAAAACAAATCGCTAAAATTGAATTTCACATTTGGAGGTATAGTCATTCATAAATTAATAATTTTAATTTTTAAAGTTAAATCAAATTTATTATAATTATGTAAATTAATCTAAATTGGAACAATTGACAGTAAAAAAACTATATACCTCCTTATTCCATCGATTTCAAAAAATTACGAAATTTGTGAATGGTCTGAGCTCATCTAATACAAAATTGGTAAATGTATCTTCTATCTCCTCTGAATCGTAGAGATCCTTTATAAAATTACTGTAATCTTCAATTTTTTTAACTCTTACGATTGCAAATAATCCATATTGTTCACCAATGCGAAACAAATCAGTTATTTGATTTTTTTCTATTAATCTTTTAGCAAGGATGTCATATTTAGACGGATCTTTAGGTTTAATTCGGACAATATATTTTCCCTTAAAACCTAATTTTCTTGGACAAAAATCCACCGAATAATTTAAAATTACATTATTCTGTTCTAATTTCTTAATTTTATTATGGACTGTAGGTTGAGAAATCCCGTCTTTATAATGTTTTTGTGCGATATCCCTATACTCTTCATTTATAAAATGTTTTATATCATAGGTAGAGATGGGTTTTAATCCTTGTCTTTCTTGTAAAATTTTTAAAATTAAACCATCAATTTTATCCAATTCATATTGCTCATTGAAACCGGAGTTTTTTAATTTAATTCCATTAGTTTTAAAAACTTTAATTGTTTCAATTATCTGATATTTTTTAAAATATGATTGGGACATGATTTTATCTATCTCATTTAAGATCTGATAATATTCATCTGAAGATTTAAAAATAAAAAGAGCGATAAGAGAAAATTCTCCAAAAATTCCGTCCAACATTCTTAATTGAGGTAATTTAAGTAGTTCTTCCACTAATTCAGGTTCTTTTGGGTTTGTCTTAATTTCAAGCATTACAAATTTCAGATTATTTGGTTGGATATTTGGATTAATATTGATTGTAAAATTTTTAATTATTTGTTGATCCCTCAAATTGCTGAGTTTGGTTTGAATTGTTTGTCTAGAAAGCCCTAATGCTTGTGAAATCCTTGAAATATTAAATTTAGTTTTATTATTTAACCGTTTTATAAGAGCTTGATTCTTTTTTCTTTGTTTAGGATCACTCATATTGAAATAATTTGTTTGCTATAATTAATCTTTAATTATTTGTTAAAGAATTAAAACCTTTCCTTACAATTAATTAAAAATATCTTTAAATTTGAATCAAAATTAAATGATACAGAATCATTACAAAATTATATAAAAGGTATATAGAAAATGGTAAAATATAAAGTTGCTGACGAAAACTTAGCTGAGAAGGGTAAAGAAGCAATATACATTGCAGAAAATAAAATGCCGGTAACCGCAAACATAATTCGAGAACGATTCGCTAAAGAAAAACCTTTAAAAGGGATCACTATTGCGGGTTGTCTTCATGTGACTAAAGAAACTGCCAATCTTGCGCGTACATTAAAAGCAGGAGGTGCTGATGTATGGTTATGCGGAAGCAATCCATTATCAACTCAAGATGATGTCGCCGCAGCATTGGTAAAAGAAGAAATAAATGTTTTTGCATGGCATGGAAACACAGATGAGGAATTTTACTGGTGTATTCGAGAGTGTTTAAAGGCCAAACCAAATATCTTAATTGATGATGGCGCAGATATGATTGTAACGGCTCATAAGGAATTTCCTGAATTGATTGAGAGTGGGACCATTATTGCCTGTCAAGAAGAGACTACCACGGGTGTAAAGCGATTCAAGGCAATGGACAAGCATGGTGTCTTGAAAGTCCCCTTATTTCCAGTAAATGATGCCCGATGTAAAAATCAATTTGATAATGAATTAGGTACCGGTCAAGGTGTTGTTGCAGCTATTTATGGTATGCATGTGTTATTTGCTGGTAAGAATGTTGTTATTGCTGGATATGGTCATTGTTCTTCAGGAATGGCACTTAGAGCAAGAGGTTTAGGTGCTAATGTAACAGTGACCGAAGTTGATCCAATCAAAGCTTTACAAGCAAAATTCGCAGGATTTAATATAATGCCAATCGAGAAGACATTACCTTATGCAGATATAATTTTAACCGCTACTGGATGCAAACACGTGATCCAACCAACCAAAGAAATGTTCGATAAATTGAAGGATGGGATCATACTTGGCAATCTAGGACATTTTGACATTGAAATTCCTACCAAACAGTTATATGAATATGCCAAAGAAATTAAACCGATTAGACAAGATGTTGAAGAATTAATATTTCCCGATGGTAAAAAGGTGTATCTTTTAGCAAAAGGTCGTTTAGCGAATTTAGTTCTTTCTGAAGGTCACCCTGCTGAAGTTATGGATATGTCATTTGGTTTGCAATCTCTAATGTCTGAATATATTGTCAAAAATAAGAACACATTAAAACCTGGTATGGTCGATGTTCCTGTGGAGATTGATGATAAAGTAGGTTTCCTGAAGCTTCAATCCATGGGCGTTGAGATTGACAAGTTAACCGAGGAGCAATATAATTATATCCATGGATACGAAGAAGGAACTTAAATAATTAACATCTTTTTAATCCTTTTTTATTATATTTTTTCTTATTTTTCTTGAGTAAAAAATTAATTTTTGTAAAAATTAGATTTCTCAAATGGAAAATTCTTCAAGTATTACAAAATTTTTCCAAAAGAATAAAGCTTTATTAGCTCCTATGAGAGGAGTAAATTGTCCTTCATTTAGGATATTATGCAAGAAATATGGAGCGTCAATATTATCCACGCAGGTATTTTGGTCTTGGGAACGCCCTATTTGGGAAAATAGATTAGAATTTGAATTTTCCGATCAAGATCATCCTCTCAGTGTACAGGTTGGGGGAAATAAACCAGATGAGTTAAAAGAAACTGTTAATATCTTAGATAAATATGCAGATATAATTGATTTTAATGCGAGCTGTCCGCATAAAAAAGAATGCGGTCAAAAATCTGGTGCCTTTTTACTATTGCATCTTAATCAGCTTGAAAGAGCCATAAATGCAGTTATTTCATCTACGCAAAAACCTGTAACTGTCAAGATTCGAACTGGTTGGAGTAATGATCAGATAAATGTAGATAAAACGGTTAAATTGTTAGAAAATTTGGGTATTGCGGCCGTCATAATTCATGCCAGAACCAGACAGCAATTATTTAAAGGTCGTGCTGATTGGACGCAAATTAAATTTGCTAAAGAAATGGCTAATATCCCTATTATTGGAAATGGAGATGTTGATTCGGGTCATAAAATGGAACAAATGTTAAAAACAACGGGATGCGATGCTGTCATGATCGGAAGGGCAGCACGTGGAAATCCGTTTATTTTTCAGCATATAAACCAATGGATGAGGCAACAT
>JBHLNT010000036.1:0-11152 GCA_048941265.1 Promethearchaeota archaeon | reverse complement strand
TTTATAAAATAAAAAATAAGGATTCGATTTGGTCAAGTTTGGCTAACTTTAAAGAATAAAATGTCATTTATGTTTTCTTTTTTATTCCTACCAAATCAATTTTTATTAATTTTTTTCAAAACTTCAATAATTTCGTCATTTTCGGGAATATCATGCATATTTTTTCCGTAGTAAGCGTATTGTATTATACCTTTTTTGTCAACCACTAGTAAACCCGGCATTCGACCCAATTTAATAAGTCTAATTTCTTGATTTAATAATTTTGGAACTTCTTTTGTTTCATCGTAAAACACGGGATATGTTCGGGCATATTTTTCTTCCATTTTTTTAGCATTTTTCTCATTATCAGCCATGATTGGATATAGGTATCCATCTAACTCTTCAAACTTTTTTAGATCTTTTCGTAGTCTCGCGGCATGCCATCGGCAATATGGTCAACTAATACCTCTAAATAAGACCACAATAACGTTCTTTTTGTTCTCAAATTCTCTGATATTGACGACTTCTCCTCTTGAATTTGGTAATTCAAATTCTTGTATTTTCGAACCAACTAATTGAAATTTATCTTTAATGTGATTCACCATTTTTATATTTTAAAATGATGGTTTATGGGAAATCTTCTGTTTTTAAATATTTTTCATTTATAACTTAAAAATGAGCTGTATTTTGCTTAATTAAAAATCTAAGAGGATTATTTGAAAAAACTTAAAATAGATAGAATTAAAGGAGCTTATTTTTTTATCTTGGATATAAGATTTCTTGAGCACTTGCGTTGTTATAAATCTCACGGGCGAGCCTTCTTAGTCCTTCGAAACCAATAGGTTCTTCAATAAGTTTGTTAGACTGCCATATTTTAGTGTTGATAAACTCATTTTTGATATCTCCTAAATACTTTTGCTGTAAAGAATGCACTTTTCCGCAAAAGTCGCATGTTTTTGCATGATCTTCTGGAATTAACATATTTATATGAACCCCTTCAAGATTGACGTATTTTGTAGTTAAATCCCGGGCTCTTTTTATTTCTTCAAAGCTCGGTTTTTCTGCAATAGTTACAAGTCGTAGTGATCCAACATTATGTATCAATTGACTAATTCTTTCCCCTCTCTCCTCGAGTTCCGTTAACATTTTTACAAGTTCTTCCCCTAAACTCTCTTGACTAGACACAGGTTCAAACGGATGCATTACTTTTTTAAACATCCTTGAGACTCCTTGTATTGAACCTCTTACTGAGTTATAAAAATTAAGAGAGTATTTTAAGACAACTTTTACAGTATCTTCAGGCACATCAAAAAGCGCGACCATGTTACCTGTCGGAGGAAAATCGGCAATTATTATATCAAAATCTATTTCCTCATCGCCTTTTCTATAAATCGTATCTTCTGCATCCAAAATTTTTTGAAAAAACATAGCATTTTTTAAAGCTAATGGAATTGAATCGGCTGTAAAGGTAGTATCGATGAAATCTTTAATCTGAGGAATTAAACCTACAATTGGCATTTTTTTCAGAAGTTTTTTCATTTTCTTGGCAAAAACTTTTGTATATTCTTCAGCATAAGCATCTGGATCTGGTTCGATCCCCCAAAGATTACTTGTTAAGGGAGTTAATTTGCCTCCAATTTCTTTATTAAACATATCTGATAAATTATGCGCAATATCGAATGAAATAAGAAGCAATTTTTTATTAGGTAACAAATCAGATAAAGCTACTGCTGTTGCAGCACTTATAGATGACTTTCCAACACCACCTTTCCCTCCAAGTATAAGGATCCTTTCAATCATATTAAAAAATTTATTTCCGTTTTTTGCGAACTAGATTAATATGGAATAAAAATAAGAATGTAATAAAAAACTGATTATTTTAATAAAGTCTATAGGTTAACAAGAATTTAGAAATAGGCTTTTATTATGTCTTTTTAATATTATGAGAATTAACATCCGGAAAAAAAACCAATTTCCCGGAAACCATAGAATTTTCTTCTCTCCTAAAATAAAAATAAAATCGCCCAATTTTAGTATTCAGTTTATACTTGACGCGGGTCTCTTTATTATCAGCAAAAAGTTTATCTATGAGAATTTTATTCCAATAACGACTCATAGTAATTATTGAATTCATTTCTTTAAAAAATAGGGATCTTACTGTCATGATATGATTTTTTTTTAAAAGTGGTCTAACTCTGTCATAATTTTTCATTACAAAAAAAAGAAAAGATGGAATAAATATTTAAGAATTTAACGACCGAGCTTTAGCAAACTTTCTTTAATCGATTCGGCTTTATCTGGTGAAATATCAAAAAGCTTCCAGAAAGCTATTCCTGTAATTAAGCATAATATAGCTAAAGCACTGGTTATCTGGAATAATAAACCGAATTTGGCAAAATCAGTGTTATTTGTACCAAGGGTAAGATTATAGCCAAAAGATATTGTAATAAGAAGTAAAATCATTACTTTTATTCCAGTACTAGTTGATCTAATCACACCATTAACGGAATTGTATTAAGCTTCCTTACGTGTACCATGTTTCAATATAGAATCATCAAGCGCTTGCAATCTAAAAACAGATTTAGCGGCATTTTATATACCAACACCCCCACCTGCAATAAAAGCACGCAATGAGAACATCCTAATATTCGTGGTAAACGTCGCTAAAAAAAAGTACATACAGGAAATTACCATACCAATCAGAAATGCTTTTCCATTGATTTTCACATTTTTTAAACTTTTTACATAAAGATATTATATAATAAATCTAAAACTAATTTCAAATTTTTTGGTAATAGAAAAGAATATATGCTTTTTATTATATTATAATATTATTACAATCATTATTATAATACGTAATAAATCAAAAAAATAAATCAGAATTATTAATCACACGTATAAATTGGAATTATAATCAATTAAATAAAATAACAATCACCAATAATAAATATCATAAATTTAATTAAATTCACAAATAAATTTAAAAATTTAATTGTAAAAAGACTATAAATTTATTGTCTGAATAAATTACTAAATCAAGGTTATTACTTCAGTAATTTATTTTAATTCATTGGATGATTTCAACATTTTGAGTAAAATATTCATCTAATATTTTAAGTTGAGATTATAATTCGAATTTTCAAGTTGAAAAGTTAATTCTGATTTTTTTGAAAAAAGTTTGAAACATAAAAAGGAAGTGAATAAGATTACTAATCAAACAGATTTCACTACAAAATATATAATTGAAGCTAAATTTACAATTAAAGGTGTAGTTGAGAAGTCGGATATCGTAGGCGCTATTTTTGGGCAAACAGAGGGGCTTCTTTTAGATCTTGATTTACGAGACCTTCAAAAATCAGGTCGAATCGGGAGGATTGAAGTTGAAAATGAATCAAAAGAAGGAGTTTCTGAAGGGATAATTAAAATCCCATCTTCGTTGACGAGAAAAGAAACAGCTTTATTAGCTGCTACGATTGAAACTGTCTCCCGAGTGGGACCCTGTGAAGCTGAAATAAAATTAATTGAAATAAGCGATGTTAGAGAGACTAAAAGAAAGCAAATAATTTCTCGAGCTGCAGAATTATTGAAAGAATGGGATTCTAAATCATTAGAATCAAGTGAAATAGAGGAAAAAATTGATACAGATATTAAAATAGGAGAAATTATATCTTGGGGACCTGATAATCTCCCCGCGGGTCCTGAAATTGATGATAGCGAGGACCTTATTATTGTGGAAGGTCGTGCTGATGTTTTAAATTTATTAAGAATTGGAATTAAAAACACTGTTGCAGTTCAAGGAACTCAAGTTCCAAAATCAATAATTGATTTGATTGAAAAAAAATCGAGCGTTACAGCTTTCTTAGATGGTGATCGAGGAGGAACCATAATTTTAAATGAACTACTTCAACTTGCTAAATTAGACTACATAGCCCGAGCTCCAGAGGGTTATGAGGTAGAGGAACTGACTCGAAAGCAAATGATTAAGGCTTTACAAAATAAAAAACCATTAAACGAATTGAATGATACGGAAAAATCTAAAGAAACAAAAGAAGTTGATTCTAAAGTTAAGAATCTAAATAAAATATTAAAGAAATATAAAGTAAAGGATACTACCAATGTTATAGAAGCTATAAATACCATCGAAAATGGTCTGAGTATAGGCTTTGATAAAAAACTTAATAAAACATTTGAAATGCCAGTTGGAGAATTATTCGAAAAAATCAGAGACCATAAAGATACTAAATTCTTAATTATTGACGGGATTCTTACTAATCGACTTCTTTCAATTTCAATTAATATGAAAATTCAATTTATTGCCTGTAAGAATAAGGAAGAGAAATTGAAAATTCCAGATCAAATTTCGGTATATATTATTTAAAATCTAATGTTCTTTATTTTCTTATAACCTTAATGTTTAAAGGAATTCTCTGAGTTATCACATCTGATATTGGGCAATATTTCTGGAAGGTTTTACTGCATAAATCAAATTTCTCATGGGGGACACTTTCATTCAGAACAACTAATATTTCTATATTAATTTTTACTAATTTCAACCTTTTATTAGAACCAATATGTTTTAAAGTCCCGTCAACGATTATTTTAAGACTTTCAATTGCCATATTATTTTTTTGTAAACAATAATTAAATGTACTACCAATACAGCTGCCTGTTCCGATTAAGAAATATTCAATAGGACTTGGAGCCAAATTAGTTCCATGAAACGATTCTGGCTCATCTATATGAATATCACTGAAATGCCGAGCAGATGCACTAAAATGCATCTTTTCTAAATAATTTAAAGTAATCTGCATAATAAATCCTCAAATTATCAAAATTTAGAATAAGTAATTTTTTAATATTTTAAAAGAAAATCATTAATCTCCAAGTGGAATTGCAACAGAAAAAATCAATTGAATAATATATGAAAGAACTCCCAACACTACTATACCAATCCCACATATTTTAAACACCAACCAATACTCTTTGCGGTCTGGTTTATTAGCTATTTTTAATATACGCTTGGCATTTTTTAGAAAAGCCATAAGGCGCTGATAAGAGCTCTCCTTTTGCTTCTGCTGATATTTTGCATACTTCTCGTATTTAGGATATTTAGTTGACATGCTAATCTCTTAAATTCATGTTCTTTAAAAAATTTATCTATGAAATAAAATTAAAGATAACCTCAAAATCGAGGTTTAATCTGAATTTAAAATATTTGATATAAAAAGATCTCGATCAAAAGGGAGTAAATCATCATAGTTCTGTCCAACTCCCACAAATATTATTGGTTTATTCGTTTCATGTAAAATTGATAGTGCAGCGCCTCCCTTCGCATCAGCATCTAATTTAGTTAAAATATTAGCATCTATACCTACATATTTTTTAAATTCTTTTGCCTGAAATAAAGCATCATTTCCAGCAAGGCTATCACCAACAAATACTATTAAATCTGGTTGGGCAATCCTTACAATTTTTTGCATTTCAATCATTAAATTCTTATCAGTTACTTGTCTGCCAGCAGTATCAATAAGAACGACATTAACATCTTTTGCTTTAGCATGTTCTATAGCATCATAGCATACACTTGCGGGATCAGATTTATACTCATGTTTAATGATTCTAATATTAACATTACTCATATGATAAGATAATTGTTCTATAGCACCCGCTCTAAATGTATCAGCCGCCGCTGCTACAGAAGATATGTCATTTTTCTTTAAATAATGAGCAATTTTTGCCATTGTAGTTGTTTTACCCGTTCCGTTAACTCCTAAAAATACGATGACATAAGGTAAATTTTTTGCATTTTTTTTCTTTATCTCTTTAAGTAAATCAATTTCTTGATTTGGAGTTAATATATCAGTAATAATCTGTTTTAGCGTGTCAAATAACATGTTTTTCGTTGATGATAATCGCCCTATTTGCTCGTCTTTAAATGAATTAACCAAATTACTACAAATCTCGTCGGCAGTATCTATTGCCACGTCATTACTTAAAAGAAGAAGCTTCAAATCTCTGATTGAATTCTCTAATTTTTTTTCTGTTAAAGTTTTGTTAATAAAACCAGAAAAAGCAGATTTTAATTTATCTAACATTTGTCTATTCACGAAAAATGAGGTTATTTAAAATTGAGTTTGTAATATTGAGTCATAATATAAAAGAAATTATTGTGCAGGTCTACTTCTTTGAAATTGTTGAGACATTGATTGTAAATTTGCATCCAAATTCTGGATTTGGGAACTTATAAAATTAATTTGTTCATTATGTTGGGTGATGATTTTATCAAGAAACTCTATCGAACTTTCTAAATCTTTTTCAATGGCTACATCTTGATTTATATATAAAATAATTTTTTGAGGATCTTTTATAATAGCTTTTACATTCGCTAATCCTCCAATAGGCACTAAAATCTCCTCATTATCTTTTACATTTTTTAAATTTTCCAATGTGGTTTTAGTATTCAAAATATTTCCTAAGGATGCGTTTAAAAGGTCCAATTGACCAATGAACATGTCGCGCTGGTCTTTTAAATATTTAAACCTATATACTAATTCTTGAGCTTGTTGATTGGTTTCCATAATTCTTTCCTATTAACTTTTAATTATAGGGATAATTCTCTAATTAGATAATCTTGACACTCATCAGCAGAAATTTCTTTAATTTCTTGAATTTTTATTTGCCGTCTAAGAAGACCGATACTGGTGATTTGAGACATCGCTTTCTCCAATGCGTCCTCCTTTTTTAAAGCACGTACTTCTTTTCTAAATAAGTATTTCTTATGATTTTTGAAGTATGTTCCTTGAATCCTAAATATTTTAATCTCCGATGACATTTTTTTTCAAAATATATAATTCTAAGATGATAAAAAATAGTAATTGTTTAACTAAGTTTTGCATTTTAAATTAAATTTTCCATTTTATTTTAATAAGAGGTAGAGTTTTTTACAGTTTTAAAACATAAGTCATTCTCATCATCTCGGGTCCAGTGCTTGCTTGTCCAAATATTCCACTATGATCGTTGATAATCGCCCCTGCGCTTAAATATGGTATACCTCTATTGATTGTTGATACATCCGTCTCATCAACCTTTAAAATTGATTTAATTTGCTCGATTTCTTCATCATTAGTTAGAGGATGTACAACACATCCATAGTTATTTGCCAAAGAAATTGACCCGGGAAGATAAGATTCTGCAAATTCATAAACTACAACCTCAACATTTAATATATCCTCTATATCCTTCTTATTTTTTTTCAGGAGTGAACTAATTATTGCTCCCCTATCATTACAGAGAATTAAATTTCCAAAAGCATTGTCTATCGATTTAAGAACTCCTATTCTTGCTGATTCCCCGATGCTTTTCTTTAAAATCTCTATTTCTTCCTCTTTCATAATGTTAGGAACAATAATCCCATATTTGTTAGATGCGGTATATACACCTATGAGATTTGAATTATTAATAGTTATGGGATATAAAGGTTCATTAAATACTGATTTCAATTTATTTAACATTGGTTTGAGCATTAATCGCGGATATAGGATAAAAGAATTATTTGCTGCTAAATATATTCCTATTAAACTTCCACCAAAGATTTGGGATTTTAAAATAGTCAATTATTAAAACTTCACCAAAAGTTCTTTTAAAGTATGATACGTTCCTATAAAAGACGTTAAAATAAATAATTAAGCTAAATAGACAACTACTAAGCCATCAATATTCTTAGTAGCCCTTACTTTTAATTTTCTTGGAGGCTTTTGGATTCCCCTTTCCCAGATTTTTTCATTTACTTCCTGTGAAATAATTAAAGATTCTGGTTTAAAATGACGCTCCATATATTCTCTGAGAAATCTAATTGACTTTTTTGCCCATTTATTTCGAGGTCCTCGTCTTGCTTTTGTTAAAGGTACAATATATATTCTTTCATCGATAATTTCCTCTTTAGGAGCTTCAATTGCTTCTGCTTCTTCAATTTCTTCAACTTCCTCTTCAAAAATTTCACTAATTTCTTCCTCTTCAGAGATCTCATCTAAGCTGAACTCTTCAATTTCTTCAATCTCTTCTTCAATTTCCTCTTCAATTTTATTTTCTTCTTCGATATCTTCTAATTCTGATTCCAAATCGTCTAAACTTATTTCTTTACTTTTTTTTTTTGCCATTAATCATCAATTTATTAGTATATTTATTAAAACATTTTAATCTCTTTTTAACCGCCTATTTCTCCACTCTCGCCTGGTATACGGACTAGTTCTCACTTTTCCCCCGGTTCTCAAAACAATCCAACTTGGTATAGATTTACTTTGGTTAAGTTTCTTAGCCCTTCTTAATTTTGAAGGGTAGTTTTTATTTCTAGCCATTTAATATCCTCTTTGATATAGAAAATTTAAAAATTCTTGATCTTAAACTCCTTTTTCTTGTCTGCTATTTGTTCTAATAGCTTTTTGAATGCCGCATCCGATAACTGTCCTCTTAAACGTCCTGATTGAGCTAATTGAATTAATTGCAATTCTATTTGTTCTGCGAATTCGGGCTTAACCATTCGAATATTTTCTAATCTCTGACGACCTTCTTGTGAAAGAATTTTTCGCATTATTTGATATTTTTGTGCTTCAAATTCTTTTTGTTGTGCTTCCGCTATTTCCTGCTGTGCTGCCTGCTGTTGTAATTGTGCAAGTTTTCTTCTTCTTAACTCTTCTAATTCTTCATCATCACTCACAATTAATCACATCAGAGGTTTTTGTTAAAAATTTAATTTTATTTTCTTAAAATTGTATATGCAATACGATCTAAGAGACTTTTTCCCTCGGAAGAGAGTTTTCTCCCATTTTTTTCGGTTTTTATAAGTAACCGAGCATTTTCTAATTGTTGTAAACAAACTCTGACAATTTTCCCGCTTCCTTTTACGCTGTGATTTAATCCAGAACCCCTTCGATTTCTTCCCCCATAAAATTTCCGTAATCGATTCACACCTATTGGACCAAACTTATTAACTTTTCTTAATAATGAAGCGCATCTTAGATACCAAAAGTTTTCAGAATCGAGGGGTGCCAATTCTTTAAAAAATGCTGTTTTCCAAAATTCACTTCCTTTAGGAGGTTTAATTTCTGGATATTCTTTTAATTTTTCTGCCACTGTTCGAATTAAAGTTCCAGGTTCAACGACATATATCGACATGCTAATATCTTTAATTCAAGAGTTCTTTAATTTAATTATAATATTAAATATTACTTTTAATTTTAAAAGTAAAGATAAATTAAAAATTTTTGGTATTTTGCTATTCTGGGTATGGTTTATC
This sequence comes from Promethearchaeota archaeon, assembly GCA_048941265.1. Taxonomy (GTDB): domain Archaea; phylum Asgardarchaeota; class Lokiarchaeia; order Sigyniarchaeales; family SOKP01; genus LW40-45. The sequence continues at coordinate 1,881 of JBHLNT010000036.1, read as the reverse complement.
AAAAAGAATTTAAAAAAGTATTGCTTTCGAAACCCCATTGCACATTAGGGAAGAGAGGAATTACAGATGAGTTTATAACTCACGTAATTCAGCTATTAAAGAAATATAAAGTTGTGAAAATCAAAGCATTAAAATCAGTGGCTAATAAAAATAATATAAGTGAAATTGCAAGCGAAATCGCAAATGCAACGAATTCTCATCTATTAGATGTAAGAGGGAAAATATTTATCATTTCTAAAAATCCTATTAAAAAACAAATTTAAAAAAATGTCCCCGAAAAATATCATTAAAAGCATTTCTATCTCCCGTATGATTTTTCTTTTCGAAAGGGCTCACGAAATATTTCCTGAGAACAAAGAATTGGCAAATAGATATGTATACTTAGCAAGAAGATATGCGCAACGAGCGAAAATTCAAATACCTCCTATTTGGAAAAAAAGAATTTGTCATAGATGCAAAAAGTTCCTATATCCTGGCATAAATTGCCAAATAAGGATGCAATCCCGAAAAGGCAAAGGTTCTCATGTTTCTATAACTTGTTTAGAGTGTAATAAAATTACAAGATATTATATTAAAACAAAAACTTAGATAGAGCTGTAAAAAATGCCTTTAATTTTGATTTTAGTAGATTGTGGTTTAGAATTAATCCCAAATAAAATCAGAACTCATCCCGCTGTAAAAAATAATATAAATTATAAATTATACTCTTCTCAACTTTTAGATAATGCCATTCATCATTCTGCAATGACAAATCTAAAGAATTTCCAAAAAAGAGGCAGACCTGATATAGCTCACATATGTATATTAAGTGCATTAGGGTCTCCTTTAAATAAAAGCGGATATCTCGAATTATATATTCATACCGCTAATAATAAAATTTTTAATATTAAACCTGAAATTAGAATAAGTAGAAATTTTAATAGATTTAAAGGATTAATAGCCAAATTATTGATAGATGGACAAATTAAATTAACAAATAATTCATCAATAATACCATTTAACGGCAATTTAAAAGATCTTACTGAAAAATTTAATGATGCTGAGATAATATTATTTTCAAGAAAGGGTAAGTTAGTAAAAAGTTATCACGATTTATTTTCTGCTGATATTTCTAAAAATTATATTGTGTTTATTGGAGGTTTCCAGAAAGGTATATTTTCAAATGAAGTACTAAAACTGTCCGATAATATCATTTCCATTTCTAAAAATTCATTAGATGCTAGTATCGTAGTAAACAGAATTATTACGTTTTATGAATTAGTTAATAATATTGTCTAAACTTACCAAAATCAGTAAAATTAAAAGAAATGTTATATTAGTATAATTAGAATTTTTTCCTATTTTTAAGCGCTCGTAGTGTAGTGGTTAGCATATCGGCCTTCCAAGCCGGCGACCCGGGATTTCTGATTCTTTTCGAATCAGAACGGGAATTCAATCCCCGGCGGGCGCATTTTAATCACCTATTCGATTTTTACTTTTTTTTTATTTTTAAATGAATCATTAATGTTTGCAAACAAAAAAGTATAAATATCAATTTTTTTATGATGATAGCAGAAAAAACGCTCTCTAAAAAATATTGCTTCATCAACCATTTGCTTTCATCCTTTTAATTTGAGCGTTTTTTTTATTTATTTCTATTTTAAATCATTATATATTTAGCCTTTAAATGTTATTACGGTGAGAACAACTATATCTTATAATAAAAACAATTAAATTTACCTAATTTTTCCACTAATTGGGAAAAAATGCCCGTTCATTTTGCTTTCATCCTATAAATTTTCGTGCTAAAATACGGGTATTTTTTTCTTTTTAAATAATACAGACAAACATGTTTTACATTTTCATCTTTTAAATCTGATTAAAATAAAAAATAAATCTATT
>JBHLNT010000219.1:0-7010 GCA_048941265.1 Promethearchaeota archaeon | reverse complement strand
TTTTGAGCGATCAGATTTAGGAGTATTTATCATTTTATGATAATCTTTATCAGTAGCCATCTTCTTTTTATCACCTTATAATAAAGTTACTTTTTTCTTATAATCTAATTTAATAATGATCCCGAGTGCCCTTTTTAAATCTATTTTTTTTTGGTGCAATAGTGTAGTAAAATTGAGGTTTAAACTAAATTAGTAAAATTTGCTTCCCAAAAGTATTATAATTCGGAGATCATGATTATTTCCTTGAATTTGGCTTTACTCCATAGAATTAAATTTTGCATTTTTTGAAAAAAAAATTATTTTTTAGAGGCTATTAATCACTTTCAAAAATAAAATTGTTTCTAAATGCTTAAAAGTATGGTTTTATTAATATTTGAAGCTTATCTTATCAAGGGATAAGTCTATGTGCCTAAATTTATATTTTTCATTTAAATTATAACAGATTTCTCTTTGAAAAGGGAAATTTTTAATTATTTAAATTAAGTTTTCATGAATATGACTTCCATTTTTTCTTTTTAAAGTTCGAAATTAACGTAGTATATAATGTCAGTCCTCAAGAAATCAAAAATACTTCTTAGCGATTGTATGAAATCTTTTGAATCTTTAAAAAAAGTGATTTTAACAGAGCTCAATGACACAGTTCGATATGAAGCCACGAAAGTTCTCTATGAGAAATTTCCTGAAGAGAGTCTTTCGTTCATAAAAGATGTTTTAATTAGAGATTTTAATTATAACTTTCGCATTTTTGAATTTTCAGAGGGCAGGCGATATAATGTGAATGATTTGCTCAATAGCATGATTATTCGAAGTCATGATAAAGCTCAAATGGCAAATGATATCATTAACAATAATTTGATCCAGTTTGCGCTCTCTTGGAAAGATTTCACGAGAGCTTTTAATATCTTTTACGACCTTCATTTAGGAGCTTTTATTTTATTCCATAACCACACTGAAATTGTAGCTTATCTATGTACTAGAGCATGCGATCCTTTTCATTTTATTCATAAATTTAAGGACATATCTTTTTCAAAGTCACTTCATTTAACAGGAGTATCAAAAAAAGCAATACGTTCTATGGTTAAATTGCTAAAAGATCTCCTATCCATTCATAAAAGGGACTTGATTCTTAGCGTTCTTTATACTCAAACAGAGAATACATTACCTAAATATAAGTTATCAAGTAAAGATCATGATGTGATTCTATATTTTGGAGGTCTTGACAAATAATTTGGCAATAAAACTAGATATAAGAACTCATAAAATTTTACCAATAACCAATTTATCGATATAGTTCCCATCAGAAAGTTTAAATGCTTTTTCTTTGCGACCTTCAATGTTATAGCCTAGTTTTCGCAGATATAATTCTTCTGCTTGAATATTCCCTTCAGCATATTCTGCTTCTAATCGTTTTAATCCAATCTTTTTGGCGATCACTTCTATACAGTTGAGAATATGGGCACCCAATCCATTATTTTGAAATTTGGGATGGATCATGATACTCCATTGTCCTATATGTTTTTCCCTTGGAGAAAGTATGTTTATGTTAAGTTTCGCATGAGCGATAATCTTTTCATCATAAAATGCCCCTAAGATGATATTTTCCGCATTGTTTAATGAAATTAAAAATTGCTGCTTATTCCAGTCTAAATCTTCTTCATTGAAATCATAAAGTAAATACTTGTTCACTTTACCAAGCCACTTGTACAGATATTCATAATTAGAACCTTTTGTATAGTCATCTTGTGTCATTCGTTTGAGCATTACCACTCTTCCGTCTTTTAATATCACTTTCTTATATACACTAATATTAACAATGTTCTTTAACATGCTAATCTGCTCTAATTGGTCTTTTATTTGAATCCAAAAATGTAATATAAGTATTAAACTTGTTTAGCATTAATATTTTATTTGAGAGTAAATTAAGACAAAAAGATATCTAATTTAATTCGCAAATCTCAATTCTCATTAAAAAAATTTAAGACTATTTAGGTTTTTATTCCCGCAAAAGTATGGACATGAGAGTTCCAAATGAGATTTTCTTTATTAAGTACAAACCGCATTGTTTCTTTATATACCAGAATTTTGATGACCTCCTTTTTAGAAATGAAGGATTTGTGAGATTGAGACTCGTTATTCAAATATTTTTTATGTTCTACTGCGATCCACTCATATTGTTCAGAAATAAGGTGCTCCTCATCCACTTCACCTATAATTTCTATCATTTGTCCCGTCTGTCCTGAATTATAGAGAATTTTACATATCAGATTGGTCATGATTCCATTTTACTCCTAATTTATTTAAAGAAAAAATTATAAGATAATTTAAATCAAGAGACTGAGATTATTTTTATGAATTTTACAAATGTTAACGTGAATCCCAAATATTCAAATGAGAAGGTGGGAATAGCATTATATTGAAAATTTTTTAGGTAATCCTTAAATTTTATCTTCAGGTGAGTGTTTTTTTTCACAATTGGACTTGATAATCTCACCATTATCAGATTTTATTGAAGTTGAACAGTTATAAATATCCTTATAAAAATTAGAACATTCCATTTCAATTTTGTGGATAAAATTTTTATGAACAAGACCACTCTCCTGTTCCTCGATTTTAGTTATAGAGCAATTTTCAAATCCCATGTCATTCTTAAATTTCTCAATTACTTGTTTGCCTTTATCCATAGGATTATTTGTAGTGTTGTGAAATTAAATTTTATTCTTATAAAAAAATAAAGTTTTTAGGCAATTCCTTTAATCCATAAAAATAATTTTCCAAAGAATTATTTAATATATTTTTTGAAAAAATAGAAGCTTTTTAAGGTGTAAATAAACTTTAGAAGTTTAAATTGGTAATTTTTGAATTATTAGTATGGCAGTGTTAGTAGAAAAAACGCTCATCGTAGGTTTTGGTACGTTTTTATTAATATTATTCGTCATTTTGGTATGGCCATATTTAGAAAGATTAGGTTTCTTTTGATAAAATAGAATTTTTTCTTTATAAATTTCCAAAACAAAATGTTATATAGAAAGAAGATGGAGTATAAAGAGACTGTAAGAGCAGTATTTGATAACATGGTCGCAGATATTTACAAGGTGGAAAAGGCCAATTTCTATGTTATATTTATTTACGAAATTTCAGATGATAAGAAAACTCTCATCGCAAAAAAGATAAGACCTATGTTAAAGGGACATGGTTATCAATCTATAAGGGATGAGATAAAGGAAAAGTTATTTCATGAAGCACATGATAAGAAACATCTTCATCCACGCCAAATAGAAAATGGTTCTCTTGTTATTTGAGGTTCTTTTAAGAAATATTTTTTTTCAATTTTTATTTATATTATCCTAAAATTGCCACGAGAGTCTTTTAATGGTTTTAATTTAATATTTAAGCACCTTTAAAAAAGTCTGTTTTGAATAATAGATGCAAGCTATAAAGTTTTAAATGCCACTAAAAAATCTCTGAGTTTAAAAAAGCTATGTTAGAATACACTAATGAATATGATATTGGATGATGTAGAGTATTCAGAGACAATTAATCATCTTTTAATTAAGAAATATTTTTTCGATAACCTTTCTGTTTCTAATAACATAACAAAAATTGAACAAGAAATAAAGATTGGCAATCGAATAGCTGACATTCACGTTGAGTTAAAGAATGGGAAGAAAGTGGTCATTGAAATTCAACATTCAAAGATCAGCAGCCCAGAAATAATTCAACGTACTAAAGAATATAATGAGGAAGGAAAGCATGTATTATGGATTCTAGACGGAGCAGGACCCTTCGATAAAAAACCGAAAAATGAAGATTGGGTATTTACATCGTCAGCAGAAAATCAATTACATATAATGTATCGCGGTCGCGTCTATTATATGAATGCTGCAAAAGAGGGAATAATGGCACCATTGTATGCCTTACATTTCACTCCCTATTTTGAGAACAAAATTAGTAGTTTTGGTGCGAAATATTTCAAAAAATCGAAGAAAAAGCGGAGTGTTGTAAGCAATGAAATTCATTCCTTAGAATTAACCTTATTTCGACATAAAGGGTTTAAATTAGCTAGGTTTACGGATAAATATTTGAAAGACTCATGTACATCTGAAGTAATTCACTTCATAGATACCTTTATTGCCTATCAAAATAAAAAACCCAATGAGGTGGAAGGGCTCACTCCTAATGGACTAACATTAGGTATCATAATTAAGAAATTTCAGGCTAAATACGGCCTATACTTACTATTCGATGTGCTAAGGTCTTTAAAATTTGTAAACTCGGCAGATGCCATATTCATGTTTAATGAAAAATATTGGTTTCAAAAATGTATTATTTCATAAAAAAAAGAAGAGAAAAAGAAATTGGTAATTAATTCATTCTGTTTCTTTCAAAAAAAGATTCTCCATCCATTTAGGTAGAACAAAACCCCCATAAAACAATATTGCAGTGAACATTACTATTATTCTTGCCAGGATAATTATTGCAATAACTGGGACAAAAATTTCTAAGACAAAAGCAAAAGATGCCAAAATAAAGCTATAGATTATTAATTTACCCTTTAATCTAACTCGTTTTTTATCAGCTCTTAGAGAACGGAAGCCTAAACTAAAACCTATTGAAATCATTATAATTGCCATTATTAATAGGTAAATTTCGCTAAAAGGAGCATAATCTACCTGAATTTCGTTGATTAAAGTTCCTAAAATCGTTGTATCGGTAAAGATAATGCTTATATAAACAATATCAAAGACAATTGCGATTATTAAACAAATCACATTAATTTTTTTTTGTAATTTTAGTTTCACATTCGAAAGCTTTAAATTTACCACAATCCATAACCATTGAGTAAATGGAATTATTGCTCCGTGGACTAGAAAGTGTATTTCCATGGGAGGAATCGTATTAAAAAAAAGAACACTAATAAAATTCAAAGCTACACCCATCCAAGGTATTGCTGACCCAAAATAAGAAATACCCGCATAAAGAAAAATCTTTTCCTTGATTTCAATATACTTGGCAATAATTTTTAATCCTACGAATAAAGTCACTGCTATATAAATCAGCGTAATGATTCCTAACATCATTAATTCAGAACTTAATATCATTTTTCATATACTCTTAATTACAATTATTAGGTTTAGTTGAAATAATATACCTAAATTAAATATTTGGTAATAGATTTAATATTTAATTCTTTGCTAATACACATTTCGATAAATTTACGTTTTTTTATTAAACGTTCGAAAAGCCTTGTACCTTTTCTTTAAGATTTAAATATATTCTATTAATTCTCTCCCCAAGTTCTTCAAGAAGTTTATCTTTTTCTAAAATTTCTTCAGATAACTTAGGATGAATAGCCCTTTTCCTGAGTTCCTGTTCAAAATAAAACGGAATAAACTCACCTATCTCTTCAAAAATTCGGATATAACTTTTTAAAATCAATTTCTTAAGCTGATGTGGTTTAATTAATCCGATACTTAAATCTGTAATGGTTTTTTTCAGAACATTAAGTTCTTGAGGATCAAAAACGATTTTTTCTAAGAGTTCTTCATAATAAATACTGCCAGAATTCTTCGCGCTCGAGTTAATCGATTTCGAGTTATTACTATTTTCCAAATCGTCCTCATAATCGTAATTAACCTCTTTATCTATACTCATTTATTTTATGCCAAGTTATTTTAGTTTTTATCTGAAGCTAGTATTTAAATCAATTATTTTTGAAGATATATAAAAAAAAAAAGGATTATGTCTAACATACAATATTAAGAGATATAAATTTAAATTGATTTTAGGTTATAATTCCTTCTAAAAAATATATAAAGTAAATAATAAGTCTAATCTAATCTAGAAGAAAATTTATAAACAGACTTCACTAACTTCAAAATCTGTGATAAAATTTCTTTGTTTCATTTTATCCCAGAAATCTTTTGCAATGGGCCATACATCAACCACATAAAGCTTCAAATTGCATCCTAACTCAATAAATTTCTGATTTAAAAATTCCAAGGTTCTGCTACCTAGCCCAATCCTTTTAGGTGTACTTACAACACTCCAAATCTTAAATAATGCTCCCTCGATATAGGCAACAAGCCTACAACGTGCAAAGTTTTCATAATGAAATTGAAGCCAAATGTTTTTTTCTCCGAGTTTTAAGTAATCTCCGCATTCAGCATATTTTTTTTCTTTATTATTGAGAGCAAATTTTGAGGGATTTTGTATGACGTGATCCAATAGCGGATCGTATGTAAAATGATAATTTTGCCAAGTTTTGGGGACTTTATAGCATTCCATTTAATAGTTCACTTGAGATTATTTATATAGTTAAATAACACAATTAACTATTGGATTTTTATAAAGAGAACAAGTCCACCGATTTTTTTGTTTTTTTAAGAGTTTTATTCTTAAGACTTGAAAATTTTAGTTCCTTAGGTCTCAAGTGCGAAATTTTACTAACTTTTTTATATTTTGTAAATAAAGTGCCCAAATCAGTTAATTTTTGAATGTGAGTCTAATATTCTATATAATCTTTTATCAACCATAAATAGAAATGTCTAATTTTTTTTATAATGTTTAAGGTTTCAAACCTAATAAAAAATCCAAGTTGATCAAATATGAGTGAAATTGAAAAAAAAGAAGAAGTAACCGAAATAGAAAAAGTAGATGAAGAACCCTCAAGAATTGTACTTACTCCAGAGATGTGCTCATGGATCGATGAGGAAGGTACTGGCTATGAGATGGAAGTTTACCTCCCAGGAGTAGAAAAAGACACAATTAAACTAAAGATGACGGAGGATACGGTTTTTGTTGCTGGTGATACAGAGAGGACTAGATATGTAGGATATTTCAGCCTATGTTGCCCTGTAGAACATGAAAAGGCAACTAGCTCATACAAGAATGGATTACTAAGGATTCATGTGCCATATAAAGAAATAGAAATGAGCACCGTAGATGTAGCGATTGAATAATTTCTTCTACTTTTTATTTATGTATTTTTTTATTTTTTTATTTTTATTTTT
>JBHLNT010000218.1:0-7031 GCA_048941265.1 Promethearchaeota archaeon | reverse complement strand
ACGGTAATTACAGAGGGATTTAGAAAAGCAGCTGAAAAAGCAGTAGAAATACTTGATAATATGTCTATTAAAAGTGGCATTGACGACAAAAATGGACTTAAAAGCGCAGCTATGACCTGTATGGGTTCAAAAATTGTATCGGAAAGCAGAGAACAGTTAGCTGAATTATGTATTGGCGCCATTGAAGCTATTGCAGAAAAAGTTGATGGTAAATGGGTTGCTGATATAGATAAAGTTCAGATTCAAAAGAAGGAAGGAGACAGCATCGATGATACTAAACTTATTAAAGGTATTATCTTAGATAAAGAAGTTGTTAGCCCAGGAATGCCTAAAACCGTAAAAGACGCCAAAATTCTTTTAATTCAATCCGCTCTAGAAATCGAAAAAACCGAATTCGACAGCAAGCTGCAAATTACCAGCCCGGAGCAAATTCAGCAATTTCTTGATGAAGAAGAACGAATGCTCCGAAATATGGTAGACAAAATCGTAAATTCTGGTGCGAACGTCGTCATCTGCCAGAAAGGAATAGATGATATGGCTCAACATTTCTTATCTAAAGCTGGGATTTTAGCGGTCCGTAGAGTTAAAAAATCCGACCTTGAAAAACTTACTAAAGCTACCGGAGGAATGATATACACTGACTTTAACGACATCAGCCAAGATAAGCTAGGATACGCCGGCTTAGTAGAAGAACGCAAAATCATGAGCGACAGCTGGATATTTATTGAAGAATGCAAAGACCCTAAATCTGTGGTAGTCTTGATTAGAGGTGGAACCGAACTCATCGTTGATGAAGTGGAACGATCTCTTCATGATGCGTTATGCGTAGTGAGAGATATCGTAGAGGACCAAAAAATTGTTGGTGGCGGGGGAGCCCCAGAACTCGAAGCTGCTATACAATTAAGGAAATATGCCTCAACTTTGGGCGGTCGAGAACAGTTAGCTGTGGAAATTTTCGCAGATTCCTTGGATATCATTCCTAAAACCCTCGCAGAAAACGCAGGGTTAGATCAAATTGATATATTGATGCAACTTAGAGCTGCTCACCAAAAAGGAAATAAATTCGCCGGATTTGATCTTGAAACAGGTGAAGTTCTTAATGATATAATGAGCGCTAAAGTGGTAGAACCAACGGCTGTAAAAGTTCAGGCAGTTAAAAGCTCCGTCGAAGCCGCTTCTATGATTCTGCGTATTGATGATGTAATTGCTGGTGCAAAATCAGCTATGCCTGAAATGCCTCCTGGAGGTCCAGGGGGGATGGGTGGTCTTCCTCCGGGAATGGGAGGAATGGGCGGTGGTATGCCACCAATGTATTAATTTAATTCATTTTTTTTATTCTTTTTTATTATCTATTAATTTTTTACTATCTTATTCTAATATCATAAAAGAAGTAGTAATTAATACTAAATTAAGAATATATAATATTAATTCCTAAATTTTTAGGCATTTTCCATAGTGCTTATAATTTTAGAAATTTTTGTTTAAATAGGTATATCTATATTAATAGTTAGATTCTAAATAGAATTTTAAAGAATAAGAGGAGTTATTTAAATTTGAATGAATCCTTGAGAATAAATATTCGGAGGCAATTGAACTCTAAATATGATTGCTAGAACAAGATCCATCCAATACCCAGATTAGGATTCGCTTAAGGGTTTTGTATTTTAACTTAAAGAATATCAAAAGATAATTGATATTTTTGAAGATTGTTTAGATACTAACAATCTTTCAGTGCCAATCCTTACAAAAGATTGAAAAGAATAGTTAGAAATTTTATATATGAAAACATCATAAAAATCTTATACAGGACAAATTTTTCAGAAAAGGTTATAGACCTAAATACAAGAGAAGAAGCGTTTTATATAAAGCAAAAGCTAAAATGAAATGGGAAAAATGGCAGAAGCAGAGAAAACAAAAGAAAATATTGAATCAGAGCACCAGCAAAAGCGTTTTTTAGATAAAGATACGGTTTTTCACTTATTATTTGGTTGTGGATTGGGCTTGGTACTTGGTTTGCTAATTGATATTTTTGTTTTAGCTCTTATCTTAGGGATAATTTTAATTCCCATATTTGAATATTCAGTTCATAGGGTTATTACTGGATATGCCACGTTAAAATCTAAGAATGCTTTAGTAGATTTACTCTTTGCGGGTTTAGGTGTAGTAATTTTACTGCTTATTATTCAATTTGAATGATGTAAGAAGTTGATTATATATAGTCATGTATCCAATATATGTATAGCACATAAAATATATGAAATAAAACCATGTTAGCATGTAAAGTACTCCGGATTGGGAGTGATAAAGAAGTAGAAACGCAACTTAATAGCTTTCTATCATCAATGAAACTTGATATAGAAGATATTAAAATTTCCCATTCAGTGTTTAAAGGAAGACTCTTAGTGACGATTATCTATAATGTTAAATGAGAATTATTGCTTTCATATCTAAATAATTAGTGAATTTAAAGATAAGAAAGAGGAAAATGAATACATATTTATTTGAATCATGGGCTAAATTTGGGAAAATTCATGGAACAAGCAAAGTAAGAACGCGCAACTTACGTCTCTGTTTTCTTCTAATAAATAAGGAAAAAATCATTTTTAAATCCCAACAGATGGCAATAATCCAAGAGATTGTGCTTCGAGATATAACCGATTTAGTGAAAGGAAAGAGTGGTTCAGATGTAGTTCTAAAAATTACTACATCCAATGAGCAGAAGTTTATGATTTGTGTAGCATTAGCCGGATCAAAAAAACCAGATAATTATGGGACAACTCAGCTTTACTCGTTTTTATTAAATTTGGAAGGTATAAAAGGAAAAAGCGACCAGTTAATCATTGATAAATTAAGAAGCATGTTCCAGGTATCACCTCGCATAAATATTACGGTGTTAAAAGAAGTTTTAGGTGTAGAGACCTCTCTATTTTACCAAAATATTTATAAATTGGCAGCTCAATTAGGATTAACTGTAGATGGAGATTATTTGAAGGTGGATAAGACATTAGTCTCAGAGTTTATTAAAAAATTGAATGAATCCTTTCAGTTAGGAATTAGTGAAGAGAAATTGAGCGAAGATAAATTTTCGTGTCCCTATTGTGGTTCCCCTATCAAATCTAGTGCTAAGTTTTGTACTCATTGCGGTACAAATCTTGTGAAAGAAGAAGAAAATGAGAAAAATCATGAGTAATATTGAATAATCTTAGTATCATCACTGATTAGTTTATTTGACATATCATCTATCCTAAAAATACAAAAATAGGGTATTTTATTTCTCATTCATATAAGATAAACAGATTTTCAATTTTGTTGACTTTATAAATTTAGATCTATAAAAGTTATAGTGGTGTTATGCTAGAAGACTTCTTAGCTAAATGTGGAAAAGAACAAGTTTTTTTAATTCTAATAGTCGTATTTATAGCATTATCATTGTTATCTCTAACAGCTCTTTATACAGGGGGTATTATGGTATATATGATGCTAATTGTTATCATCTCTATGCTATTTTATATTCCAATATCGGTATTAATATTTCTATTCATAGTCTTTTACCATGTATTTTACAAGGGAATTCAAATCAAGTAAGTAAAAGATGATATCTGGAATTGGATTTTGATTTTGAACTTGAACTTTTTATTAATTTACATTGTTTTTTATTTATCACATATTTTAATGCTGATATTTTAAATTAATAATTTGGGTATTCTACATTATATTCAGCTTAAACATTATTAGCTTAAAATTAAAGAAAAAAAAAAGGATTTAATAGTTATTTCTTTTTTATGGTTTTATAATTGTTAGATCTAAGGAATTAGGGGATACGATCTGGAGGAATTGAGCCGATAATTAAATAATTAAGACTTGTTGCAACTTGCCATATAGAACTAATACCAAACTTACCCGCTATAAATTGATTAATTAAATCGTGACATGCGACATTTGTTTGATATGCACCTAATTTATTTTTTGATAAATCTCGAGCCTTATTAAGAATCGAAGCGTTTTCCCACGCATCAGGAAAGTCTTGGAAGAAATCCGAAGTCCATGACGAATTAAATTTCAAATCATTCTCTAGTAAATTTTGTAAAGGGAGATTTATACCTTTATGCATATGGTTTATTTTAATGTTTCTAATTTTGAAGAGATGTTCAACTTCACCAGGAATTATCCTATAACTATCAAGATTTACATAAATCGACTGGCCATCAAATTCCATTTCTATTGCTTTGAGATCTCCATCATCAGAGCTTTGATCAACAGACACACCTTTTCCCATAACAAGCAATACGTCCATAAAATTCTTAACTGGCACTTTATTATTTTTGCTATCGTCTGCGTAGAATACTATATCTTCATGAATTCTGAGATGAATAAGTGCAAATGTTTCTGCTCCCGGTTCTAATATACATAGATTATCTCTACCCCTTCCACAACTTACTACTTCTATTGTGCGATCGATTCTCTCAAAAATATGTCCTCCCATATCAGTCCATATTAATTTTTTAGGAATTAATTCTTGAAGTATACTTACTAAGTGAGGGCCTAGATCGAGAATTAAACCACTGTCTAATGTATTCTTTCGATACCACTCGTCTTGAGTGGACTTTTTTTCGATAAGAAAAAGTTTTAATTGTCTCAGATATCCATATCTTCTATGAAGATCAGGCATTATTTTCTTTAAAGCATTGACCACAGGTTTATTGCGATAATGGTCATGTACTTTAACATTTGAGATGAAGCTAGAAAATGAGGTCTCATTTAACAATGTGGATATTAACAAATAATTGCTATCCAATGGCTTAGGAATAATAATTTTCTTCGTAAATCTTCTTAATTCTAGTGCTGTAGGTAAGTGAACTTCAGGATAGTTTGAAATATAGCCAAATTCAAGTTGATTCTCTTTAACAGTTTTAAAAAAAGAATTCTGGTCTTTTGCATCACTAAAATTAAAAAATTCAGCACTATTAGGAAGTGATTCCAATCCTAAAGGTTTTTCAATGATATCAGCAGCAAGTATTTTTATTCCTTTTTTATCAAACTCCTCCCAAGTCCTAGCACTTTTCTTTATAATATCACCTAAACCCACCAAAGATATTATTTTCATTTTTTTTTTACCTCTCTAATTTGTGTTTTTTTAATCAGTTATTTATTTATTTTAAAATTTAGTTAGAGATTAACTATTTCTTATAGTTTATCCCCAAAAATATATTATAGATTTGTCATATTTAAATCTTCCTCTTGTTTTACCTCTTTAGTTGATATAAATGCTATTCTGAGTAATATATTTCACGATTATCGTAAATATCGTGATTTTTTTTTATAAAATACAGAAATAATTTAAAAAAATTTAAATATTAATCACAATTTTGTAATTATACGTGCAATTACACAATTTCACAATAATATACATTAAAAAGAGGGGAGAAAGTGGAAAATGAAAAAGAAACAAGGGTTACTTTTACAATTAATGACGAAATATATGAAGATTTTTTAAAATGCGTAGTAGATTTACATCGGAAAACTCACGGTACAACAAAGATTGAGGTTAATAACGCGCTAAAATTATATATTGAAGCTCGAAAAAATAATATAGATCTAGAATTAGCTAAGCGGATTTTTGAAAAGGAATCAGAACATAATATCTTTCAAAAGATGGAAGAGTTAAACCTTCATAATATATATAGATGGCGGAGACACGAGGATGAGAAAGAATTCATTAAAAAGGCATATGAGACTGCTATATGGAATTCTACTGAAGTATTGATGATGGGCATCTCACTTATTGATTTTTTCGTCGGTGAATATCTTTATATTATAGAAAAAGCGCTCTCCTTAAACGTCACTCTAAAAATTTTACTTTTACATCCTGATTCAAATCCCGGGCGATTTAGGGCAAAAATTGAAGAACCAGAATTTGAACCTGAAATTTCTACTTTATTTAAAGATCTTTTTAAAGTCACAAAATCTCTAAAAAAGTTTAGTAAAGAATTTCCAAACCAAATTGAAGTTCATTTTTCAGAAGATACTTTAACTAGCTATTGTTTGATATGCGATGACTATTCATTTATAGAAACTTATCATTCAGGTAAGACTAAAGGGTTAAAAGAACACCCTGCTTATCATTGGAGGCAAAGTTGCATAGGAGGAATTGGTGTACCATATTATGTTTTTGAAAATGGAACATTATATCCAAATCTTTTAAGAGACAGTTTCTTACGGCTTTTTGAAGCTTGGAAAGAAAATGATTTAGATAAAGTATATAATGACATGAAAAAGTATATTTAAATAGAAAATTTAATAGATTTTTTTTAGCAATTTAGCTATAATAGACTTCAGTTACATCAGCAATCACTTTGTTAATTTTAAATCTTTTAGCTAAACTAATCCTTCTGTGACCATCTCCACTCACATAATAGACTTTTGGCTTATCTTTTTCAATAAAGCTTAATAAATGAATCGGTTCTATAATTGGAAAAGTACAGAGCATATCTTCTAATTTTTTTGAATCTACAAAATTTTGGGTCATAACACTTCTTTCCAAATTCATCATTCTTCTATCTTTGTATTTCATTGTCCAATCGTTCCAATACTCATAAGAGAGATTTGAATTTCCTCCAATTATATTTTTAACTTCTATTTCTTGAATCCCAATGTTCTTTGTCGGCTTTTCTATATAATTGGGGTAAACTTTCTGATCATGAGGAATGAATTTTGATTCGCATATATCACAAATAAATATATTATTTCTTAAACCACGAAAAATATGAACCCATGTACATTTTTTACTTAGACGCTTTCTGAAATTAGAGAATTCCCTAACTTCTTTACAAAATTGGCATTCTTTATATTTTCTTGTTAAATCTTTTATTAAATTTATTATCTCCATTAGAATCAAATTGAATAATGATGTTTTACTTTTTTTTTAATTACTCCTTTTAAAGGACTAAATAAATCTACTCTAAAGTTGAAAATGCCACCAATGTATTAATATAAACCTTTTTTTTTAATTCTTTTTTATTTCTTATTAATTT
>JBHLNT010000217.1:3201-7048 GCA_048941265.1 Promethearchaeota archaeon | reverse complement strand
GAGAGTGATTGTTTAACTGTGAATGTTTGGAGACCCGAAACAGATGAAAAAAATCTTCCAGTGATGGTTTGGATTCATGGTGGCGCATTTGTAACCGGAAGTGGTGCTGATCTGGATGGTGCGCGCTTAGCACTCAGAGGAAATGTGGTGATCGTATCATTAAATTATCGATTAGGAATTCTCGGATTTTTTTACATACCGGGCAAAACGGCTAATGTAGGGCTGCTCGATCAAGTAGCTGCTCTTAAATGGGTTAAAGAGAACATTGAAGCCTTTGGTGGTGATCCTAAGAATGTCACAATTTTCGGTGAATCTGCAGGCAGTGTTTCCGTTTGTACCTTAATGGCTATGCCTTCTGCGAAAGGGCTTTTTCATCGCGTTATAGCCCAAAGTGGTGCTTGTCATCCTATGTTTTATCACAATTTAAGACGAAAAGAAGCTTCTGATCAGGTCCTCTCTAAACTAAATATTAAAGAGGGTGATATTGATGCACTCCGTAAGGTTCCTATTGATGAACTAATTAAAGCCGATCCCACCATTAAAGCGATCCAAAGTGGTTCAACCTTTGCATCGGATGCTCCGACAGTTGGTCCTGTTATTGATGAAAAAACATTGCCAGAACATCCTCTTACGGCCATGCGTAATGGGTTTGCTAAGGAGATTGAGCTTCTTATAGGAACGAATCAAGACGAGATAAAGCTTTGGACTGCATTAAACCCTAACGCACCTAAGATTGATAAAAGTAAATTGCTTAAGAGAACAACAAATTTAATGAAAGCTCTTGGTCAAGATGAGCAGAAAGCAGAGCAATTGATCAAAACTTATCAGCATGCAAGAAAAGACAAGGAACCAATAGAGCCCCAAGATATCGTCGATGCATATCTGACTGATTTTGCATTCCGTATTCCCTCAATACGTTTAGCCGAAGTACAAAGCGCCCTCCAACCTAATACCTATATGTATTTATTTAATTGGAAGCTAAAAATGCCGGGGGGTGTAGAAGGAGCAATCCATGCACTCGAATTACCTTTCGTTTTTGGATTGCTAAGTGAAAAAGCTATAGGTATTTTTCCAAGTAAAAGTGAAGAGACTGAAGCGATAAGCACTAAAATGATGGATTCATGGACTTCATTTGCCAGTACAGGAAATCCTAACCATAAAAACATTTCTGAGTGGTCCTCCTATAGTGTTGGGAAGAGATCGACAATGCTTTTTGGCAAAGAGATTAAGGTGGTCAATGGACCTCTAGATGACGAGCGAGCTTCTTGGGATGGAATCTTATGAATAAATATCCTTAGCAAAATTTTTTATTTTGCTAAAAATAGTTATTTTTAATCTATACTATTAACTTTTATTTTTGATATTTAATGGAATTTAATATTTGTGTGGCAGTTCCAATTCAATCTGGTAATTTTCAGCAAAATGAAACTGTTATAAAGAGCATTTTAAAAGAGGATCCTAATTTTATTGAATTTCGATTTGACTATATTGATAGTACTAAAAAAATTACAAAAGAATTCGGCGAAAAGTTATTAAACCTTGTCCAACCGAATATCCCCGCCATTTTCACTTTTAGAGATTATTCAGAGGGGGGTCAAATCAATATTAATGATAAAGACCGTTTAAAAATCCTAAAAACCTTACTTGAAGCTCAACCGGAGTATCTTGATATCGAAATGAATTCTACTAAATTGATTTTAGAGGAGATTATATTTTTAGCTGTCCAAAATAATGTAAATTTGATATTTTCTTACCACGATTTTAAAGAGACCCCCACTTATGAAGAGGGATTTGCTATTATAGATTCGTTTATGAACAAATTAACAAGTAAGCTAATTGTTGACTCAAAGATAATAAGACAAAGCATATATAAAGCTATATTTACCGCTAATAAATTTGAAGATAATTTAATATCACTTGATTTATGTAAATCTTTTTCAAAAGAAGGGCATAAGATAATCAGTTTTTGTATGGGCGATCCTGGGATCCTCTCAAGATTAATATGCTTGAAAGTTGGTTCATTCTTAACATACGGTTCCTTTGAAGATAAAACTGCTCCGGGACAAATCAACATTAGAAAGATGAGAAAATTTTATGAAATCTTGTTCTAACCTTTTTTTAATTCATAGATTGTATCACAACAAGACTCTCCTTCAGCAACGGTCTTATTTATGCTTAGGGTTATTTTATCGCTTACTGCAGTACGAAAATATTCGTGATCAATTTCCATAACTGCTTCACATAATTCTCTTGATGTGTTCTCTAAACCAAAGGGACATTGAGATCCTTGAATTTGGAAAATATCATCGGCAATTCTTATCACTTTCACGAGGTTTGGATCATAGCTTTTAGAAAATGCCCTAGCGACAGTAGATAATTTATTATCTGGTAATTTATTCTTAATTTTTAAACCTAAAGCACGACCCTGCTTCCTTAAGATCTCTTTAACTATAGGTAAAGCTTCTTTACCGAACTTTTCATAAAATGCTTTAATTAACATACCCTGAGCTTCTGTTGGATTGTTCGGTAACTTTTTAGTATTTTTTTGTTCCATAATATCCCTTTTTGAATAGATGTCCAAATAAGATAAGTTTTTTTTTATATCTAAATTTTTCCTAATCAAAATAGAATATTACCATTTAACTTGGAATTATTTAGGTTGATTTGATTTTATGAGAGAAAAAATGAATGTTTTGTTTATAATCTCTGATCAGCACAGATATGATCATATGAGTTGCTCGGAAAATAGAATTCTACACACTCCTAACCTTGACAGATTATCTAGAGAGGGAGTACATTTTACTAATGCCTTTTGTACAAATCCAATGTGTATGCCCAATAGAGCGACTTTGCTCACAGGATTGTATCCAAATGTCCACGGAATCCGAAGTAATGGTATGAATTTATCTGAGGATATTCCGAGTATTACTCAAACCCTTGTACAAAAAGGATGGCATACTGCTGCATTTGGAAAATTACACCATCAATTTAATGTAGCTCCTTACAAAACACATTATAGATCTGCCGAGCTTTTCCAAGATTGGGTCTTTCCAAAAGATGATGGACGTCCTGTGCATGAAAATTTCCCTATACCGTATTATGGATATCAAGAAGTTGAAACAGTATTAGGTCATGGAGCGTGCTTATGCGGGCATTACTTGGATTGGTTAGAAGAAAGATCCCCTCAGCATGCTAAAAAAATGAGAGAACGATGGGAAGATATCAATAATTTTTTTGCAGTGTTTACTGAACATGATCTACCGGTAGAACTATATTCTAGTGCATATATCGTTGATAGGACCACCGCATTTTTAGAACGTCACGCTCGAGGAGAATATGGAGAGAAACCTTTTTACGTTCACTGTTCTTTTCCCGATCCGCATCAGCCAGTTTGGCCTCCGGGCAAATATAAAGATATGTATAATCCTAATGATATTGAATTACCTAAAAGTTTTCACAACCTTGAGAATCTGCGGAAGCATCCTTATTTAGCCCCATATATAAACGTAATGCCGGGAGCTATGTTAAGAGAATCAACAGAAGAGGAGGCAAAAAAATTTATCGCATATACTTATGGAATTGTTTCGTTGATTGATGACAGCCTAGGGCAGATATTAGCCGCGTTAGAAAAATTAGGCTATGCTGATAATACAATTGTTGTGTACACTAGCGACCACGGCGATTTAATGGGTGAACAAGGCATGCTTTTTAAGGGACCATCAGCATATATTGGCGTATTCCACATTCCTATGATATGGAGGGTCCCTGGTGTTACAAAAGCAGTAATGACAGATGCTTTGATGAGTTCTATCGACTATCCAAAAACTATTTTAAAACTTTTAGGAAT
>JBHLNT010000217.1:0-3101 GCA_048941265.1 Promethearchaeota archaeon | reverse complement strand
ACAGAGGATTGAATTTTTTGAGAAAAAATATGAATGTATTATTTATCATTACTGACGCACAAAGAGTAGATCATCTGGGTTGCTATGGAAACAAAATTTTAAAAACTCCTAATATAGATAGACTAGCTAGAGAGAGTTTAAGGTTTACTAACTACTATTGCACTAATCCGATCTGCATGCCGAACCGCGCAACGATGCTAACTGGGCTTTATCCAAATGTTCATGGTGTGAGGAGTAATGGAATAAATTTACGAGAAGATATTCAAACGATTACCCATACTCTTCGAAATAGAGGATGGCATACTACTGCAATTGGAAAAATTCACCATCAATTCTGGATGGCACCTTTTAAACGTAAGACTTTGTCTGCTGAAAACTTAGCTAGTTGGGTTGATCCTAAAGGAAGAAAAGATCCTGTGAGAGATCAGTTTCCAATCCCCTATTATGGGTATGATGAAGTAGAAGTAGTCGTGGGAAATGGCAGTATCTGTTCGGGACATTATATAGAATGGTTAGAAGAGAAATCTCCCTCTGTGGCAGAAGAGGTTAAAGAAAGGTGCATGAACTATGATTATTTATTCAGCCTTTATTGTGATGAAATTCCTGAAGAGTATTATAATACAACCTATGTTCAAGAGCGTACAATCGCATTTTTGGAGCGATATGCCAAAGGATATTATGGAAACAAGCCATTTTATCTACATTGTTCATTTCCAGATCCACATTATCCGATTATACCTCCTAAAAGATTTCGGGATATGTATAAGCCCGAAGATATAGAACTTCCAGCGAGCTTCCATGATGCCAAGAATCTGTATGATCACGAATTTTTAGGACAACATATGAAAAATCCTCCTTTTAAAAAAGCTTTTATACGGGAATCAACTCAAGAGGAAGTCCGAAAAATTACTGCCTTAACGTATGCTTCAATTGCTTATATAGATTACAGTGTGGGACAAATTTTAGCTTCTTTAGAAAAGTTGGCCTTATCAGATAATACTATTGTAATTTATACAAGCGATCATGGAGATTTAATGGGTGATCATGGACTTTTATTTAAAGGGCCTTGCCCCTATAACGGAGTGTTGCAGCTTCCCTTAATATGGAAAGTTCCCGGATTGACAAAACTGGGAGGAACTACAGATTCATTAGTAAGTACTATCGATTATCCTAAAACAATCCTAAATATATTAGGAATAAAGGAACGACACTACCCTCCAGATATGCAAGGATATGATATTACCCCTATTTTAACAAATCCCGAAACACAAATTAGAGATTGTTGCTTCATTGAAAATGATGAGGAAGTGGGACCTCTTAAGTCCCGATTGCGGCATTTAGTTACAAAAGATTATAAATTAACAATATATGAAAATATGCCTGGTTATGGAGATATCTATGATAGAAAAAATGATCCTGATGAAATGAATAATCTATGGTATGATAAAGATTTCAGAGAAATGAGATTTGAACTGCTAGATAAACTTTTACATGAAAACCTTAAGGCACAGACTCCATATCCCAAAAGAGTTGCAGGGTCTTAAATTTATATTATTTTAAATAAAAAATTATTAGCTTAGTTAAATGACTGACCTAATATATAAAATGTTTCACGAAATCCTTAATCTTCAAAATTGTCTTCCCAAAAAGCAAACTCAATCCTAATTCCAATGTCTTATAATTTAAATAATATTTAATTATTTAATGTAAAATTTTAGGTATTAGCAATGAAGATTACGTTCTTAGGAACAGCTGGCAGTATCATGACGGAAAATAAAAGTTTTCCCTCGATCTTAATAAATAATGATCTTCTTCTTGATTGCGGTGAAGGTTGCACTCAAAAATTATTACAATTAAAATCCATAGATACAATAAATACAATTTGCATAAGTCATTTACACGGAGATCATTTTTCAGGATTATTTTCCTTACTCTGGTATTACTGGCTCAGTAATAGAACTGCTGATTTGACCATTATTGGCCCTCCGCAAACAAAAATGACTACTGAGAAAATATTTACTCTAATGAATGCTCCAGGAGGATTTGAAGCATTAAATTTTAAAATTCACTTCAAGGAGCTAGCCAATACTAACGAAATTCAGGAAATTAAAGTGGAGTTTAAGATAAAAAGTGCTAAAATGGACCATGCTATTGTTTCTTTTGCTTATCGATTAGAAAAGAATGATAAATCAATTTGTTATTCCGGAGATACTAAACCAACGCAACTTCTAGTTAAATTAGCAGATAAATGTGATATTTTAATATGTGAATCTACATTTCCAGACAAATACATTAAATTTGCTGATGAATATGGACACACTACTCCATCTGATGCTGCGAAAATGGCAAGAGAAGCTAATTGCCAAAAATTAGTTCTAGTTCATCTTTATCCACTTTTTGCAAAAAAGGTAATAAAATCCAAGAGTAATCTAAAGGACAAGTTTGATAAAGAAATTATTATTGCAGAAGATTTATTAACTTTAGAAATATAAGAAAAAGAATTATTCTATAAAAGAAATTAAATTTTGTTCTCTTCTGGAATCATGATGAACCGGGAATATTTTTCCAACAAGTTCTTGCTCTTCCAGTTCTAGCAATATTTCAGGTTCAGCTTCAATTAGAGCTAGTGTTCGGCAGCCATTTTGAAGGCACCCAGATACAATCACTCGTATAGGTCTTCCATCACGATTATAATAAATTGTGTAGGCTTCAATTATAATTTGACTATGGGCTTCTTCGATTGGCTCCAGTAATGATTTCGAAAAAATAGCTTGCTGAATTTCAGAATCATTACGCTCACTCCACGGTATAAATGGTGGTGTAGAACCGTAAATTCCAATGGATTGTTGGGTATTATATCCTCCATTTGCTACAATCATTATTTTTTTAGAATTATCTTCCCGTATAAGTCTCACAGCGTCGATTATGGCATGCATAGAATAATTACTCATTGGTCCCCCAAAATAAGGAAGTCCCCCCGTTATTGTAAGATTACGAGGATCATTTATAGTAAGGCCGATTTCATTCATAATAATTTGTACCATGGAGGGACAGCAACTATAAATGTCAAAAGAATCAATATCATCAAGTGTAAGACCTGC
>JBHLNT010000216.1:0-7087 GCA_048941265.1 Promethearchaeota archaeon | reverse complement strand
GAATTACAAACCAGATGGAGCCAAATCATATTAAACAAACCAAAAGCTATTCCTGCAATAATTGTTGTATTCGGAATAACACCTTTACCTGATGCTCTGCTTATAATGCCATTAGGAATGGCCGAGTATGATATTAAAAAGACTATTTTGTGGATGTTTGTTGGTAGATTTATTATGATGCTAATATTTGCGCTTGCAGGTATATTTACAATTGAATTAGCTTATGCTGAAGGGAGTGGACAAGATAACTATGAGTGGGTTCTTGGCATAGTATTGCTCTACATTATGTGGTTATTAATTGCCGTTTTTGCCAAATTTATGTCTATTAAACCTGAAGCACTTGAAAAAGAAATAAAACCAGAGACCGAAACTAAAGTAGAAGAATAATACTTTTTTATATTCTTTCATTTTTTAAACAATTACGAGTTTTTTGACCTCATATTCTTCAATAATCCAAAATTGGGTAGGTTCTTAGTAAATTGATCTTATGATATGTGAAAGATATTCGATTAATGAGTATATAATTCTATGAAGATAAGGAATAAACATCTTTATATTTTTCTATTTGCTAAATGCTCTTAAAAATTAAGATTATCAGATAATTTGAGTTTTTTTCTCCAATATTTTTGTTTTTCATAACTATTATAAATAGTGAGATATTGGCATGACTCGAATAAAAAAAAATAAATTACTCAAAATTAAGTACATAAAGTGTAAAAAATAAAATGTCCGAAAGCGAAGAAAAAGAAACTTTTATGCCAAAAAGAACCCAATTGACAATCCAATTGGTGGGAGCTGCTATTTTTAGTGCCCTTTCTCTTGTTATTTCTGTTTTTATCGTTCCTATTTTACCAAGAACACCAGAGGGAATGGCATTTTTCGATCCAGTATCAATAATATGGGTAGCATGCTTTTTAATATTCGGTCCTATAGCCGGAATTTTATGTTGCATAATTGGTATGATACTTTTAATGCCCTTTGATCCATTTGCTCCAATTGGTCCCTTAATGAAATTTGCTGCGACTTTATCTTTGATTATAGTGCCTATTGTTTTGTTAAAATTATATAAACGCGAAGATGGTGTATTTAAAAGCAAAATTTTAAAAGATCGAAAGAAATATATTGTTTATGGGCTATTTGGTACGCTATTTCGAATAGTTGTAATGGTAATTCTAAATATCATCGTATATTTAGCTCTTTTTGGATCTCAGGGATTGGAATATTGGATAGTACTTGTTATATTAATTAATGCCCTGCAGAGCGTATGGGACTTGTTAATCCCTTATTTACTGGTTTACGGTACTAAGCTTGATGAAAAGTTCGAAATTTGGTAGGATTAAATAATTATTTCCTTTTTTTTATTTTTAGTTATTATTTTTTTTCCCTTAATCTTTCAAGTTCTGCTTGTATTGCAAGATCTTCTTTTTTATGTTGATCTATATCATGAAATATTGCTTGAACAAATATTTCCTTACCAATCCTCACAAGAGAAGCTTGCAGATTAGTCCAAATTAGATTACCATCTTTTTTTTTTAATTGTAAATCAACTCGATGTAAAATTTCCCCGCTTACCATTCGTTTAAAAAGATCAAGAAGCATAGAAATATCTTTAGGCTGAATAGCTTGGAGTATCCTAAATTCTTTTTCGATTAATTCATTTTTTTTATATCCGAACAGTTCAACGGTCCTTGGATTGCAATCAACAATTACCCCTTTGGAGTTAATTAGCAAAATTGCAAAAGGTGTATTTTCAAAAAGAGCCCGATATCTTTCCATAGCCTCTTTTAAATGCTTTTCTGCTATTTTAAGCTCAGTAATATTTTTAGCAATACCTAAAAACGCATAAGCTTTTCCCTCTTTTTTCACTGGGATGGAATATGCTTCAATATAAATATAATTACCATCCTTAGTTTTAAGTTTATATTCACCAGGTTTAGCTCGTTTACCTGTATCAACCATCTCTTTTATAATATCTAAGGCCCTTTTAAACTGATCGTCATCAATTAAATTACTAAATGAGATATTTGGTAATTCGTCTCTTTCGTATCCAAGAGCTGCTAATGCAATATCATTTGCGTCGATAAAATTCCCTTTTAAATCATTAACATATATAAAATCTAAAGAGTATTCAAAGATATCTTTAAAGTTTTTTCTAATTTCTTCTTTATCAATTCCCATTTTTAACGTTGTTTAATCTAATAAGGTAAGATAATAATTATTTTCTAACCCTTGTCAATTATTGACTAAGAATTATATATACTTTTTGTTTAAAACATTAGTTCTTCGCCTATTTAAAATTTTTCTTAAAAAAAATATAAAAAAAAATATTATTTTCAATGCAGATTAATTTTTAATCTGTCCAGAAATCTCTTGCTAAACTTCGACGCTTATTCCACAGCGAATCTTTTCTAGAAAATCCCAGTACACCTTTACCTTGATCAGCATCTTTTATTTTCCAGAAGCCGCTGACTGCAGCAGTCAAACCTGCAGAAAGTACTTCAAAACCCTGAGCTGTATATAAATCACATTCAACGTTTCGATTTATTATAAATTTTAGTTGGCGTAATCCTTGCTGATTTTTTGATTGAAGTACTTCTAGTAATTTCTGTACTTCAATATCCAACTTATCATTTGGAACCACGCGGTTCCACAAATTCCATTCGACTGCTCGTTTTGCGGGATATAATGCTCCAATTAAATTGATTTCTTTAGCTCTACGGCGACCAATTAGTCGAGCTAACCTAGTCGTACCGCCCCACCCTGGAGTAATCCCTACATCTACTTCAGGCATACCCCACTTTGCTCGTTCAGTAGCAATCACAAAGTCAACTGCCATAGTAATTTCTAAACCTCCCCCGACAGCATAACCATCTACCGCTGCTATCGTAATTTTATCCAATTCTTCGAGCTGGTTAGCCATATTTTGATAATATCGAGCTCTTCGGGTGATTTCATTTGCGTCCCCCCATTTTATCATTTCTTTTATATCATCACCTACACAGAAGGTCTCTCCCGCACCTTTAATTACAAGAAATTTTAATTCAGTGGATTTACGAACATTTTCAATTGCTTCTACAATTTCATCAGAAAGTTTCATACTTAAAGCATTTAAGGCTTCTGGTCGATTCAAGGTTAACCAGGCAACTTGATCTTTTTCTTCGTAAATTAAATGTTCCAAATTCATAAACTACATTCAATTAATCTGATATATAAATATTGTTGAAAAAAGGCTAAGTAAATTAATTAAAAAAAAAGTCTTACATTATTTTGAAAATAATATCATCTAAGGCTCTTTTAGGAACATGCATAATCCATTTTTCATCTTTCCAATACGTAAACGAATCCTTATATGGTTCTACGATTGACTCTTCATCAGGGTAACCCAAACTTATTACGTGTGTTATTTCGTAATAATCCGGAATTTCAAGTAGTTTTCTAATTTTTCTTCCGTTGATTGATCCCATCCAACAAGACCCAATGTTGAAATTCAGAGCACCTAGGAGAATATTTTCTACTGCTCCACCAATGTCAAATTCATAATAGCTTTTTTTAATATTTGTATTCACAAGAACAATGATATAGGCAGTAGGACGCCTAAAAACCTCAGGTTCTCGATCTTTTTTTGGAAGTGAAGCTGCCCATCTTACTAATGGAAAGAATTTTTCTGTCATTTCAGGGGTATGGACGATAATGTATTCGACACATTGTATATTATTCCCAGCAGGAGCCACTCTAGCGAAATCAACTAACTTTTTTAAAGTTTTAATGGGGATTGGATCCTGTTTAAACCTTCGGATTGTGCGTCTTTTATAGATTGCATCTTCGATGTCCAATTATATCACAATTTTTTTTTATTTAAATTTTAATTCTTAATTAACGCTAATAGATAATAAATATTTTTCTTAGATTTTTATTGAATTTAAAAAAGCATTTATTTGTGAAGATTTATTAATATTTCTCACATAATAACATAATAATCTATTTTATAATAAAGTAATACCCTAAAAAAGGGGAATTATATTATTTCTAAAAAGAGCTACGAATATATTATTTATAAATTTGAGGAAGGTATTGGTACTATAACTCTTAATCGCCCGAATAGCCTTAATGCTCTACAATATCCCTTAATCATGGAGATTGTTGATGTGCTTGAGCAAAATATGAAAAATAAAGCATTAAGAGTTCTTGCAATTGAAGGTGCGGGAAAATCTTTCTGTTCGGGAGATGATTTAAAGAGTATGGGTCCAGAAGGTATAAAATTCAAGCCATTAGAGGATGGTTCAGAAATGCCTCATCAGAGAATGCTCTATCTTATTCGAGAAATCCAAAAACCAATAGTTGCATTACTCCATGGTTATTGTCTTGGTGCAGGATTCGAATTAGCTTTAGCTTGTGATATTCGTCTAGCTGCAGACGATTTAAAAATAGGAGATCATCGCGCATCAAGAGCTATCTGCATCTTATGTGGAGCAAGTTGGCTTCTACCTCGTATAGTAGGATTTGGGAGAGCCACAGATATAATAATGACTGGTCGGCATCTTGATGCAAAAGAAGCATTGGAGATAGGGTTATTATCTAAAGTATATCCAGCGTCAGAATTTAGAGAAAAGTCAATAGAATACCTCAAAAAAATTGCTGAATTACCAACAAAATGCCTTGGATATAACAAGGCCATGCTTAATTTCTCCCAGTTTAACGAAATGCTTCCTTCATTACATAATGAATTCAAATTATATTGTAAAAATATTCGTACCAAAGATTTTGGAGTAGGAATGAAGTCATTCTTAAAAACAAGAGAACCTAGATTTACAGGAAGATAATTTTAAAAAAAATAAAGATTTTATATTAAGTGGTAATTTCACTTTTTAAATAAAAAGAATTGCTTGGCATGAAGAATAATAGGATTCTTCTAGCCATTTATTATATTAGATTCCAAAATACAACGGCGCATATATATATTTAAAAAATAAGAATTATTAACTCGGTTAATAACTGTTTAATAGTGATAAAATATGAAAGTTAAATACGCTACCATAATAGTTGAGGATATGGATAAGTCAATTAAATTTTACACAGAAGTTATTGGACTTGAAATAGATAGCCAACACAATCCCCAACCTGGAACAACAATCACATTATTAAAAGGGGAAGGGGATGCTATGATAGAGCTTATAAAAAATACAGAATATGAAACTGGCCTGTTTTCGGTGGGAATGGATGTTGAAGACATAAACACCACAGTGAAAGAACTCAAATCTAAAGGTGCCAAAATCACCATGGAACCTAGACCAATAACGGTTGGGATCCTTGCTTTCTTAGAAGATCCAAATGGAGTCCGAATAGCGTTAATTCAACACCAATAATCCCAATTTTTTTGCAAGCGTTGGCAGCAATTCCGGAAAGTGAAGAAGGGGTATTCTATACTATTTCTATATAACATAAAGAATTTAACTCTTAATTTGAATGGAATTTTTTTTCGGAAAAATCACTCAATTGAACATTATAATATACTTTAGGTATATATCCCGTTATGTTGGAGAAGACAGTAATATCCACAGTATGTAAAGAAAAAACAATCTCTAATAAAGAAAAATTGAAAACTTTCCCTCAGTTTGGGACGTATTCAAAATAAAAAAAGTAAAAAAAAAGTTAGGGGAGACCATACCAAAGGTATAAATTTTTTCTTGGTTTTTCCAGAATTCGAGTAATACATAGGTATTTAATCTATTTAATTAATTTAATATCACTTAAATCTGTGCCCTTCGTCTCAATAACGTATTTGTAAATTATAGGAAGGTCAATTAATAACATCAGTGCAAAAATTAAGAATATAATTTGTAAGGAGACATAATACACGAATATACCAGTGAGTACAAGCCCTAAAGTGCTTCCAAATGAACCCATCAACCCCCTAAACCCATTACCAGTCCCTCTCGCTTCTGTAGGTATCAATTCGAGTACCACTATGCTAAGAATGACATATAGTCCCCAATATGCAATGTTTATCATGCTCATACCTATACAAACCAAAATTAACGCAATCCCTGGAGTCACAGCACCATAAGTAAAAATTAGCGCTCCTATAATTAGTATTATGAAAAAAATATAAAATAGTGGTTTTCTTCCAATTTTATCTGCCAACATTCCTGTCATTAGAAATCCTATAACAACTGAGATACCTAAAACGTAGACCACTAAATTAATGTCCCCCTCATTTAAATAAGGACTATTAGCCATATAAAGTTCGCCTAGTGATATAAACACACCTACAACTGCTCTGATAAGAGAAATAATTAGGATTGCAATATATGCCCTACGACGCTTATTTTCTGATTTAAAAATAATGCTAAGGTTCTTTTTTAAGATTTTTGTCCTATCTTTAGTGGTTGGCCTTTTTTCCCTAATTTCTTGAAATTTTGAAGTTTCTTTGACTGTAAGGCAAACCAAGATACCTAATGGAATTCCGAATATTATTGAAAAATAAGTCATTCCTCTCCAAGCCCCAACTGGAGATGTTTCAGTAATATAGATTGAACGGAAAACAGGCATCAATATCACACCTATCATGCCCCCAACTAAAACAATATTAGTCCAAAAAGCTTTTTTTTCTGGAGGAGACTCTTCAGTTACATAAATTAACCAAATATCTGAACCAACAAATATACCAAGAAAAAAACGATAGATTGTATATTCCACAATATTCCTTGAAAAAAGAATACCTATAGACGCAGCCACCATTCCGAATATAGATAATACCAATAGAAACTTTCTTCCTACTTTATCTGCTGAATACCACACAAAAAAAACAACATAAGATCCTATTGAAATTATTGCTAGAGAAATAGCAAAAATAGAATTTGCTTCGTTTTTAGGATAATTACCTAAAAATTCTTCAACTATTTTAGAGGGTATTACATTAGAATAAAATTGAGTGTAGTTATCTAATATTAGAACTAGTATAAGAATAACAATCAAGTATTTGAAATACTTCTCCGAAATTTGAGTTGCACTTTCAGAATTTTGATCCATACTTAATATTTTGTCAAATACTATATATAACTAATCAAAAGGCATTTTATAAAACTTA
>JBHLNT010000215.1:0-7092 GCA_048941265.1 Promethearchaeota archaeon | reverse complement strand
AATCAGATTTTAAAACACTAAATAATTCATTTTTTTTTATTCTTTTATTAAACGTATTCTAATCAATAGTTGAAGAGTTCTCGGACCGAAGGTAACTAGAACATAAAAATTTTCACGTTTTCCAATTTCTAAATTTTTGTTTAAGATAGGTAACGTCAATTGTCTACTTCCGTAAGTAGATGCTAATTCATGGTCGTAATGATTAAAGTCGGCCCGGTTTTCTTGGGCTCTCAGAGTATGTAAAAATTTAGAACTATTTTTTTTTGAAATCTCAGCAAATTTATAATGTAAATCAAGATAATTTCCAAACTCATGTTCATTTATAATTAGAGTTGTGGTGGTGTGATATGATCTAACAAATAACTCGCCATATTCTAAATCGGGGTATTCGGATATTGACTTATTAAATATTTCTTTAACTAAGTCTGATAAATAGATCAGTTGGGTAATACTATTACTTCTAAGCTTAATTCTATAGGAGATTTCAACTTCATTGTTATTTTCGATAGCTTTTTCTTGTTTTAAGCTAATAAACGTGTTAAATAATCGCGGCTCATACTTGCTTTTCAGTGGAAATAAATCAAAATTTAATCTATTAACATTTCGAAAAGCCCACGTCCGTAGTATACATTTCTGAGAAAATAGCAATTTTTCTGTAGCTTCTAAAAAACCTCTTACCATCTGGGAGATCTCCAAGGTTGGGGTTGCACTTCCAATTAATAATCGATGCCAACAATTCTGAATAAATCCTTTTAAATCAAAAAGTTGTTTAAAACAATCTGTAGGAGTCATCCCTCCAATAGTTCTAGAATCTATTTCAATCCAAACATTATTAAAATATTTGAGTAGTTGATAGTACAAGTTAAAATCCCCTGAAACATCTAATCCACTCAAAATAAAAATATTGTCGGAATTCCTTGAGAAAAATGATTTTAATATAGCATAGGAAGTTAATTCTGCGTGGTTGTCAGGAATAAATAAGTTGCCCACATCAATCTTAACAAAATAATTATTCTCGTTACAATAATTAAGGACTTTTTTAAGTTCTAAATTTTCATTATCTAATAAATCTAATTTCGTATATGAAGGATAAAGTACTATTCCTGCAATTTTTATTTCCTTTTTTATTTGATTTATATCAGATAAAATATCTATATTAGTAGAATGAGTTGAAAGATCATAAGATAATATCCCTCTAAATATTTTAGGGTGCTTCTTTACTGCCGCAATTACATCTAAATTGCTTATCCCATAGTCCCTTCCTAAGTCCATTCCTTGGATTAAGCCAAGATCAATATTAGCACAATTTAATTCAACAATCTCATCTTCCATACTAATATTTCTGTGATAAAAATATTCTCGACCCTTTTGGTTTTTCAATTTTAAAAGTTGTTCCAACTCTCCAGACTTTTCAATATCATTAAATATTGGCCAAATTAAAGAGTCAACTTGACCATAAAGAAAGGCATTAGTATACTTTTCTCCAAAAATGCAACTGAAATCAGGTTGATAAAGACGCTCTATCATAGTTAAGTATCAAATTAGTAATAATTAAAGGATTTAAAATCACATTTCTCAACAAATTATCCTATTTAATTAAAATTAATCCCTAACTGTAAAAAAAGTATATGATAAATAAATAGCAAAATAGTAATTTCAAAAATTTTTTAAATTATTTAGAAATTTTTTTCCAATAACCACGACGGGGTCTATTAATACCCCAATAATCACACATTTTTTTGACTAATAAATAATTACATTCTAATTTCTCAGCAATTTTATACAAGGGGAGTTTCCAAACCAAATTTCTTAAGGCATCCTTACTTAATGATTTTTTTTCCAATAAACCCTGAAACTCGATTTCTGTTCTTTTAAATTTTAAGCCTTTAGTGCGTAAATATATTCTTTTTCTTTTTAGACTATCTTGATAATTATCTAGCATTTCATTAAATAATTCTGCTCCTAAATATAGGTTATAACATTCTCCTTTAAATGAATTCTCGTATCTCTCATCAATTTGAACAAGTGAGATTTTATTCTTAATATTGAACTTTCTTTTAATCTGTCTTAAGTATTTCCTGCTTCCTGAGTGGATCCTAGACTGTCCTTGAGTACCATCCCCATCGAAATAACCTAAAAGAAATGCTAGGTATAATTCGCGAGTTTTTAACTCTGGTAATTCAATATTTTTTGATTTTTTTTTACCAATTATAAAGCCATGTTTTATTAAATTGTCTGTATATTTATTATTTACAAATCTAATTCTTGTAGTACCTCTGTCTTGATAATTTATTTCTTTAAATTCAAGATTTAAACCAGTTGTTTTAGCAAATTTTTCTATTAAAATTTCATCATTTTTATTAACTTCAACACCAAATCTTACACACCCTTTATCTAATGTTAACCAAGCTTCAGCATACAGCCAACCAAGCCAATAGGCTTTTTCTTTGGTATTAATAGATTTAAAATAATCTAAATTTATATTTGGATGAAAATTAAATATATAATTCTTTTGACTGAATTTTGTTATATTATTTAGATTTCGATATTTAGTTATACAAATAATAGCATTTTTACTTAATTTATTATATCTAATTCTCAGATTACTCTCAAAATCTTCTAATATATCTTTAGCAATCTGAAAATCATTTGTTTTCTTAAAAATTTGCTTTAAGTTTCTTATATAGGATGATTTACGACCAAGTATAAAACTTAATCTTTTATCTGTTAATTTTCCCCCCCATAGCTGCTCAGGTGGAATAATACTAACTAATTCCTTTTTAAAATCATTTATCAGCTCTAGGGCGTTATATAATTTTTGTTTTGATGGTTTTATTATATTATTTTTTTTAATGTCATTTTTATCCGTATTAAAAGGATTTCCAAGTATTTTAATCAAATCCATCAAATTAATCAAATTATATTGTTTCATATCTAAATATTTAAAAAGAGATTTAAAATTGAAGGGGGGGAAGATTTTTAGCTTTTTACAAAAAATATTAACCTATTATAATTTTCCTACCAAAATTTATATTATTGTTTTGAATTGAGCGAGGAAATAAATTATACAAATAATTTAATCTTGAGAGATAAGTTGATTTTAAGAGTTAATTTTTAAAAAAAGTTTAAATTATCCATTCTAGTTTGTATAATAGGACTACTTTCAATTGTCCCATTATCTCTTCTAATAAATCTTTCTCTTCATCAAGAAAAGGCTTATCTTCTAGATATTTCACTTCTAAAAGCAATTTCTTTTCCTTTATCATAGCTTGATGGCTTAAACTCCAAGGAGTTTGTTCATAATTATTAGTTTTAAATTCTTTTTCATTAAAAACTATTTTAGCACATGTGATATCAGGAAATTGAAATCCACAGCAAATATTTTCAAGTGTACTTACTAAAATTTCATCAACAGAGATATTTGGATTATTTAACAGCTTGGTTATTTGAAATAAACAATTCAATTCTTTGACTCGTTCTTGTAAATTCCGTTCAGTGAGTTTTTGATGAGTGATATCTCTAATAGTTTCTATAGCTCCAATAATTTTACCTTGAGTGTTATATAAAGGTCGAGCTTTTGCCCAGATATAAAGGCCTCCCTTTTTTAAGTATGGAACAAATGTTTCTGCTTTAATAGTACTTCCGTTTCTCTCAAATGATAGATAATTTTTTATTATTTCGTCGAGCTCTTTTTTAGATTTAAGAGCTAAATCAATTAAAATCGGTCTTTTATCACCATAAATTGGCTTAGAATAATCAAAACTACTTTTCCCTATTACTTCACTAGCCTTAACTCCAGTTAATTCTTCAATTGCTGTATTCCACGCAATTATCTTACTATGTTTATCGATAATAAATGTTGCATCTGGCAAAAAATCTATAATTTCAGATAAGGTATGTCTTAAATTCTCTTCAATTTCGTCTGAATTTTTTATATCTCTTGTATTTTTATTCACGTTTTTTCAATAAGGTTTTTGTATTTAAAGATCCAATATTTTAATTATTATAAAAATTATTTATTTTTTGAATCTTTCGTGTGTCTATAACAAATGAGAATTAATTCTAAAGCAAAAAATGTAACAAATTAGATTATAAAAAGCTTGGTATGTTTAAATTAGATTTAAGTGAAGGAGATTATCCAATTATACTTAAGCCAAATCTGGGCCAACCAACTTTAATAAATATAAGAGACTTTATAGACAATACAGGTTCTATTATAAAAAATATTGTATTTGACGCATATATAATTACCGTTCCAACTCAAAGTGTAGATGAGATTTTACAATTTTTTCATTTAAATTTTTTTATAACACCAATATTAAAAGATGCAGGAGAGTTCTCAGAGAGAAGAGGAGAATCATATCCATTACAGATTCTAGAAATTAGCAAATTGAAAAGTTTAGATTTTAGGAATCAAACCGTTTTAAATGAGGAGGATTGTTTAATTTGGGATATATGTAATAATTTATCTCAAATTGATAATCTTTTTGGAAAAAGAACAGAACTCTATAAAATTAAAGTCCAAATTAAGGAAATAAAAAACATTTATAAAATCTTTAATGAGAGTAATAGGTCAGTATTACTTTTTGATATAGTTCATGATTTGCCAAATAGAATAGACCATAAAGTTAATTACCATGCGATTGCGTTATTTGATAAGAATTGGTCCAATTTCAAATTTATTCATGCCACAGATTTTCATATTGCTAGAAGAAATGATTTTATTTCAAAATTTTTGAAAGATAAAGCATTAGATAACACAAATCGGTATAAAAATCATCCTTGGAAAGTTAAAAAGCTCGACACTCTTATTCTATCGAGAGATTTTGAATATAAAAGAGATTTCCAAGAGAATAATCTCGAAAAACTACGATATGCCAAATATAATTTTAATTATAATTTGAGATTATTAATTCGATTTATTAATGAGCAAGTTTCTAAAAATGGTTTAGATTTTGTTTTAATGACGGGTGATTTACTAGACTATATTAAAATTGCAAGAGGTAATAATCAATATAAAAATAATTTTGAAGTATTTATTGACATTTTATTAGGGATAAACAGAGGATTGGATAAGGCTCCTTATTTCAATGAAGATGAGTATTTAAATACAAGAGAGATATTAGCACCTATTTTTACCATCGTTGGAAATCATGACTACCGCAAGGGACATTATGGGATAAGCATCGGTTCAATTCATAAAATATTTGGATTAACGAAAAAAAATATTAAAGGATATCATGATTTAGAATCTTTTAATTATTTTACCGCACTAAAATCAAAAGATAAATATCTAAAAAATTATTTTCGGCAAATAAATCCAAATCTAAATTATAGTCTTAAAATCGGTAAGGATTACAATTTTATTTTTCTTGATACTGGACAAGACTCGGTTGCAGATTTACATGATTTATTAAAGGGGAGTCCTAGTACTAAAGGTCTAAAAGACCATCAAATAGAACTTCTTAGAAGATATATCAAACTATCTTATGATGATAAAATTATAATAGTAATGCACACACCTCCAATATCCCCAAACTTCGGGGTACTAACAAGATGGAAGATAAAACGAAAATTCAACTTAAAACGTGAATTAAAATGGTCCGATTTATATGAAAGAGGTTTAGAAAAATACCTAGGTAATGCTCGTTTAGATCGAGTTGTAAACCTTAAATATCAAACAATTATGTATAACTGGGCAAATTTTTTAAAAATATGCACTGGTAGTGATAAAGAAATTAGGAGAAAGGTAGATTTAGTTTTATGTGGACATACCCACACAATCAAGGAATTCCGGTTAAAAGAAGCGAGAGAAATGGAAAAAATTAGTATGGGGTTCTATTTTACAAAAATTCCTATCACAGTTCCTTGCGAGGTTTACGCTTCTCGTTATCGAGATGTTTTTAAAACATTTAAAAACGAAATGGATCTTAAAATATGGTTTGATGTAAACAAACCTTTTATATTCCAAACTCAAGCAGTTGGACCTTTATCATTAAAATATAAATTTAAATCCCCTGGTTTTCGATATATAATTGTAAAAAATAGTCAAATTACAAGAGTAAATATTTATTCGCTACATTTGAAAGAAAATAAAAGAATATTAACTTGAGAGAATCAAAGGAGTAAGGGATTCAATGATTTTTTAATAATTCCATTGCTTCGTCAAAAGAAGTATCCGGCATAGGACCAAAATATTCGACTTTTAATGCTCCAACAGCATTCGCAAATATAGCAGCCTTCTCTAAATCCCACCCAGCTAAATATCCCACAATAAATGCTCCTCCAAAGGAGTCTCCCGCGCCTGTTGGGTCCATTTCTTTTGCTTTAAATCCGGATACTTTAATGCCGTTTAAATCTTTCTTTGTAAAAATAGTACATCCCTCCTTTGCTTGCTTTAGGATCACAATTTCAGGGCCCATATCTAGCAATTTTCGACAAGCTTCCTTTTCTTCCTTAATACCTGCTAACATTTCCGCCTCCTCACCACTTGGAAGTAATATTTTTGTAGATTTCAAGACTGGTTGACATATCGATAAGATTATTTCTATATCAAGCATTTCAGGTCTTAAATTAGGATCAAAAGAGATAATGACATCAGGATTTTTTTCCTTCGCAATCTTAAGGGCTTTATAACATGCTTCACGGGAGTTTTCACTAATCGAGAGCCCACTACCCATAATATGAAGTGATTTTACATTAGAAAAATAATCTTCATTAATGTCATCTGAAGATGTTTCACCCGCGGCTCCCGCTGCGAAAATAAATTTCCGAGTTCCATCGGAATTATATTGATTAAATGCGATACCCGTTGTTTTTCCACTCATAATTCGAATTTGAGATGTATCCACTCCATCTTTTTTTAATTTATCAATTATACAATATCCAAACTCGTCATTTCCAATAACTCCTATATATCCTGTTGAAAATTTAAAAGGCTTTGACATGCGAGCTGCTGAATCTATGAATATTGCAGGAGCTCCACTTGGATATGGCCCCTTATAATATGCTCCTATTTTCCCATGAGGCGTATCTATTTCAGTTCGCATTATTTCCACAAGTAACTCTCCCAAACAGATGATATCTGGATAC
>JBHLNT010000035.1:0-30925 GCA_048941265.1 Promethearchaeota archaeon | reverse complement strand
GCTTCCCATGGTTGGTATAGCAGCGCCCATCTCTTTTATCTCTTCTATATATTTAATAAGATCTATTCCTTTTTTATCCATATATTCTATAAAGGATTTGTTAAACTCCTTTTCAAATTTTCTCATGACTTTTTTATCAATTTCAGTCTCTAATATTTTGTTCCATATACCGCGCTCAATATCAATAGGTATACCGAGGAAGCTTTCTGTCCATTTACCCGCAATACGATCATCTGGGTCTATATAGATTTGCATATTTTCATAAACATTCTTCATAGATAAGGCAATTCTAACACCAACGGATAAATTATAGTTCTCAGTTTCAGTCCATTTTTCAGTATAATATTTAGCTCTTTCAATAGAAATTAGAGTCTTATCATCAAGAAATCTTCTGCGAATATTTTTTATTCTTTCGCTCGCGTTATCTATAATTTCCAACATTTGTTCAGCTCGGTTTAAATTTTAAAATATTTCAAGTTATGTATTATTTTTTTATTATTTTAAGATTTTTATTTAAAAAGATTAAGTTTAGACTATAATTGGATTATTATGGAATTTATTTAGTTGTTTAAAAATTGAACTAAAGTATTAAATTTGAAAATATTATGTATTAGCGATTACATACAACTTTAAGATTATAGTTCTCAAACTTTTTAGTAATTTCCTCTAAATTTTCTTCTGTTAGATCTCCCATATCTTTATACAAATGCCCTTTGCCCACTTTCTCATATTTAGTTTTCGCCATTTTATTATACGGCATCAAATGAACAGGACCAGAATAATTGATTTTTTTTAAAAAATTTGCGATTTCTTCAATAGTTTTAAGATCGGTATTAACACCAGGAATAATGGGAATACGTGCGATTATTCTATTATTCCCTACCTTGGAATGAATTTTAGCAAAATTATTTAGGATTTTTTCGTTAGAAACATCAGTATATTTCTTATGTTCATTTGGGTCAAGATGCTTTATATCAAATAGAAATAGATCAACTAATTCAACAAGCTCATCAATAATATTTTCATTAAAGAATCCACAGGTTTCTATCGCGGTATGAATTCCTTTTTCTTTAAAATTTTTAAGGAGTGCCAATAAAAATCTTAACTGCATTGTGGGCTCCCCTCCCGATATCGTAATACCTCCTCCAGAGGTATCATAAAAAGGTTTGTCTCTTTCCGCAATCTCAATAATCTCATTGACGGAAATGAATTTTCCTACCAATTGCATAACATCATTTGGACACGCATCTACGCATTTAGCACATACGATACATAAATTTCTATCCCGTAGAACACCTTCATCAGTTAGCGTGATTGCATCATTTGGACATGCATCTACGCACAAGCCACATTTTGCACATTTTTCTTTGAAATATGAAATCTCAGGTTTAAGTTCTTGGGATTCTGGATTATGACACCATAAACAGCGCAAAGGACATCCCTTTAGGAAAATTGTTGTACGTATACCGGGACCATCATAAACAGCATAATGCTGAATATCAAATATTATACCATCCATTTGACGTTCTATTCTATACTTAAAATTAATTAGTCTTGATTATTAAAAAATAAGTATTATTGCTATTAAAATCTGGATTTTTTAGACTCCATCATGTTCGGTTCTTGAAATGATCTCATCTTGGATCTCTTTTCCTAAATCTGTGAAATAAGCTGAATAGCCTCCGACCTTGACAATGATATTTCGATAGCTCTTAGGATCTTTTTGAGCAGCTTTGAGAACTTCTGTTGAAACCACTGTCGGTTGTAGTTGCTCTCCTCCTAGCTTGAAATAAGTTTTTATTAATGAGATCCATTTTTTCTTACCCTCTTCAGATTTACCAATTCCAGACGGATGCATTCTAATATTAACGGCACATCCCATAACATGCTCATATGGAAGAGCTGAAACCGATCTTAAAACACCAGTCGGTCCATGGCTCTCAACATTATAAGGATTACAACTTGCTGCGAATGGTCTTGCCGCAAGTCTACCATCAGGTGTAGCAATTGAAATCCGCCCATCATACGTGTGCGTTGTCATACTGTTTATAAAGGGCGCATAGAATCCGTCTTTAAAAGTTCTGTATTTATAAGTTTCTTTAAACATATGTGAGGTAATTTTTTTTGCCAATTCATCCGATTCAGGATTACCATTACCCCATTTTCCATCTAACTCCAAAATTAGTTTATGAATCCATTCATAACCATTACTAAAATTATTATCAATAGCATCAATCAACTCTCTCAGTGAGAATTTTTTCTGTTCAAAGACTAATTTTTTAATGACATATAGGGAATCAATAGTATTGGCTATACTTGTCATAAAAAGTATTCCTTCACAATCATAGATTGCACCACCTTCAGCTATATCTTTTTTATTCTCAAGACAGCCTCTCATAAATGCCGAAATTAGTGGGGCGGGCAAGTAATTTGCATAAAGGCTGTCTCGGATGATGGACGCATCAACAATTTTTTTAATCATATTGTCAATTTGGGTATAAAAAGCATTAAGAAAATCTTCAAAGCTTCTAAATGATTCGGGATCACCTGTTTTAAGACCCACATCTTTAACAATTCCCACCAGCGTCATCGCATCTCCATTGCGAAGTGCCATATCAAGGGTACGGCATAATAATATTGATGAAAATCCCTCTCCTCCAGTCTTTCCCGGAGAACATATGTCAACGCATCCAGTTATTGCATAGCCATTTGCGTCCTCTTCTGAAAAGCCCCGATTTTTTAATGCTCGAATGGCTATTTCATCATTCATTAAAGATACACTAGAGACTCCGTTATAATGGAGATCAGCTACCTTCATTAACAATTCATCAGGTGTGTTTTTATGAATTCTCACAGCAAAATTAAGTGATGCTTTCGAACGATCTGCTGCGTCTAACATAATATATGTTAATTCATTTGTTGCATCTTCCCCTGACTCAGTAAGCCCTCCCAAAGTAATTGGTTCAGAACCCTCATAGCGTTGGCTAAATTCACTCGATGCATTCGAATTAGGGCGCATATTATGACTCATTACTTTTAAAAACAACTCTTCACATAATTCGCGAACTTCCTCTTCCGCTATTCTTCCTTCTTGAATTTCTTTAATAAAATATGGATATAATATTTGATCTAATCTTCCTGGAGCATGAACATTAAACGGAATTGCTAATTCTACAGCAGTTTTAACTGTCCAATATGATTGAACTGCTTCTCGAAATGTTTCAGCGGGATAAAATGGAACTTTTTTACAGATTTCTAGAATTTGAGACAATATTCTCTTTTTTTCAGAATCAGAACATTTAGTTAACTCCTCTCGAATCTTTTCAGCAAGCCTACGTGCGTAAGTTATTATCCCTTCAAGAGCGATTTCTATAGATTGTAGAAATTCTAATTCCTCTTGTGCTTTGTAAGCATTATCCTTTATCATTTCCTCAACTTCTTGGTGCATTGCCAGAACCCCTTTTTTAAGAGGTGTTTCATGATCAAGGATTAAATGACCTTGCCACACTCCAAGAGCAGATCCCAGAGAGGTAATATAATCACTTTTACCTGTGGTACGCGGTAAGCTTTCTATAAAATCTTCAAATTCACCAGGGTAAATTCCAGATTCTTTAAATGCTATGCCTAGCAAATCGGCTATAGTTTTCCCATTCCAATAAGGGAGTAGTTCATTGAGTAAGAGATTTTTATCTTCCTCTCGGATTTGATAAGGATTTATTTTTCTTGTATCCAGAGTATCCGTTCCGAGACCAGGCATGGCAGCTCCGATCTTTTTGGTATGTGTTAAGAGTTCTAAGGGATTTATCCCTTTTTTTTCCAAAAATTCCATCAAACTTTTATTACCGTTACTACCGAATTTACGCATTTTCTTTTTATCAAATTCAATCTC
Organism: Promethearchaeota archaeon; assembly: GCA_048941265.1. Lineage (GTDB taxonomy): Archaea > Asgardarchaeota > Lokiarchaeia > Sigyniarchaeales > SOKP01 > LW40-45. Next base: position 27,036 of record JBHLNT010000035.1, on the reverse strand, counting down.
AAAAACTCCATTAAATAAGCCTCTCTCAATATCTATCGGTATGCCAAGAAAATTTTCTGTCCATGTCCCCACAATGCGATCATCTGGATCTATATCAAAATTCATATTCTCATAGACATGCTTCATAGCCCTTGCAACTCGAATTCCAATGGGAAGTGCGCTATTTTCAGTCTCCTTCCACTTCTCAGTGTAATACTTTGCTCTCTCAATAGAAACAAATGGGATTTCATCAAGAAAACGTCTTCGGAACCTTTTTATTCTTTCACTAGCATTATCTCTCAAATCCAATATATATCCCTCATATTACAGCAAAATATCTGTGTAGAATAATAATTGATATTTATTAAATAAAATAGATTTGAGCAATTTATTATCTTTTTCTGTAATATTTTATAATTCCAACTTTAAAAAATAAGAAATAGAAATAAGAAGAGTATTTTTTGGTTAAATTGATTAATTCTTTCTTAATTTTATTACATCACTTAATTATTTAAACCTTGTTAAGAGTTTAATAATAGCAGATAATCCAACTCTAAAATGAAGAAGGAATTTCTCGATCTTTATTCTATATCTTCAAAATATTGCTTAAAACACTTACAGCAAGGTATTCCGAAATCATAATTCAATCTTTTAATTCTCTTTTTTTCATTAATATTCATGAATTGAATTAATTTTTCTTTAATTTCCTGAGTGTCCTCATCAAAATAGAATTTCTTCAGATTCGCATAATGCAAAGTCTCGAGGCATATGGGACAAGTTGAGTAGAATTTCATAAATTCTGAATACAGTTTTTTCTCTTCTTCGCTAAGATTTTTTAATTTTAAGTCGGGATGATTCGCAATGATCTCTCTTAAATTATTTAACTCTGTGAGCATCTGATCTCTTAATTGATTTGGGCTTAATTGGGTAGGATCTTGATTAAAAACAAAATCTTTCTTATCAAATCTATTGAAATATTCGATAGCTTCATTAAAAAATAGTAAATCCTTACTTTTTCTTTCTTTAGAAATATTTTCAATCATGGAACGTTATTCTTTTTATTCTTTTTCTTTGGAACTTATTATCTACTCCATTTAATATTTAGATATTATTGTTTAAATCTTTTACATTTCATTAGAATAGTTCAATTATATTTAGGTATCTACGTTAAAAAATGTTTTCTTTAGATTAAAGAAAATTAAAAATGTCCTCATTTCGTTTAAATATGTCATTTTTTTTGGAGTCGGATAATCTTTTAATATCCATTACTTTAGAGGGGGAAAAATATTCAAAATCAAATTTTACATCATCTCCCGCTTCTTTGCCGGGTATTGGCATTAATCGCGCAGTAAGCGGTTTATGATGAGCGATAGATATAGTACTCAGATCTAATAGGATATAAAATAATTCTCTTTCGGTGATACTACCAGGTAATGGGACACAATCTAGCCCAGTACCACATACAGTTGAATACAGCAATAATGTGTCAATAGTAAATTTCTTTTCCTTTAATCTTAGAGATAAAGTAAAATCCTCTAATACGGGTAACATAACTCCTGAAAAGCCTATTACTTTTTCTTTTTTTGGTATGGAGTTTGCTATAAGAGCAATTGCAAATAATGAGCCATGGCCACCAAAATATTCAATTCCAAAACTTTCAATTGCCGTTCCAATACTCCGATCGAACCGTGGAAAAGGAGCAGGAGCAAAATCCATACCTTTGAATTCTAAATTATACTTGTAGCTGATTCTTTCAGAAATCTTCAAAACTTCTTCATAAATTTCATCGAATCTTTTTTCTAAATTAAATTTTGCCTCTTTTAAATTTGAAGCTTTGTTAAATATAGAGATAATCTCGTCTGCCATTTCTAATGCTATTGAAAAGGCTGGTTTATCGGAGTTACTATGATACGCTGCTGGAAAAAAGGGGGTGTTTGGCGGAACATTACAGCTAACACAAAACTGTAAATTTTTAAAAGGATCAGGCTCAGAGAGCTTTTTAATAATTTTTGCAGCCGACTTTAAAGCAGGAAAACTTATTTTATTTTCCGAAATGACGGGGATTGAAGTAAAAAGGCTTGGAAATTCTTTTAAATACTTATCAAACTCGTCTAATATTAACTTTTCAAATATACCAAAATGCCCTAATTCATCTGCTAGCATCGTGCTACATGCAAAGTAATCAATCCCGTATTTTTTGAATAGCTTTTGTAGAATTGAGAATTCCTCATGTAAAAGAGATAAAGTCTCCTGAACATCTTTTCTATAAGTTAGCTGACTTTCGTACATTAATAAAGGTTGGGAACAGATTCGCTTTGTTTCTACCGGTAAATTAATTCTTTTAAATTCTTCAATTAATCCATTGAAAAAAGGTTTAAATTTCTCAAGTTTTTCTTCAAGGAATGCCTCAGTTTCGAGGAATTCATAGAAAATCGGAAAATTTTGCCCAATAGTGATTGCTCTTATTCTCATTATCTTTTTTAAAGTTAAATTTAAGATTTAATCCTCTTATTATTATATGATAGCATAATTCTCTTAATAAGATTTATAGAATTCGGAGATATAAAAATTTTAAATAAGTTATCTAGAACAAATGAGTTACTAACTATATTTTTTTTGAGCGAATTATCTAATCTTGATTCAAAATTCTGTCAATTTCTTGCTTTAACCTTAATGCCAATTCAGAATTGGCATCTCCACAAGATTTTAAAATGATTTTCGCTTGTTCAGCATAAGATTTTTGTTGATCCTTTGACCAAGCTTCTAGGGGCAGATCAATAAGATTATCTAAACGATCTGCTAATTTTATGATTTTTGCTTCAATAGACGCATTTTTGAGATTTTTTAGATGCTTTTCTTTTTCTGCCTTTATTGGGATGCTTACTTGATTTACGATGGAGGCAATATTTTTACCAAATTTATTTTCGATTTCACTTAAGGAAGTATCTGTATCTTCAATTAAATCATGAAATAATGCAGCAATCATTAGGGTCTCATGATCAAATTCATTATAACCCGTAGCTCTAAGAATTAATGTAATCCGAAGAGGATGAATAAAGTAATGAATATCTCCAGATTTACGTTTCAAATCTCCATATTTGATTATAGCAAAGTTTAAGGCTTTCCAGTAATTTAAGAACAGCTTCATATTTCATTTAATCTTGCTTTTTCTTTTGCTTTTATTTCTTTTTCTGTGAGGATAGGTCTTTTGTATTCATCAGGTTTTATGGGACCTAGCTTTTTTAGTTGTTCCTTAAATTCAGCGACAACATGAGCAAATTTTTCACCCTCTCCCGCAGAGATGCTTTCAATTCTTACTCTATTTTCATTTATTCCTGTTTCGGCAAGTAATTCTTTTATGCTTTCATATCGTGTTTTGGCTTTAATAAATCCTGTTTGATAGTGGCAATCTTGCTCATGGCAACCAGCAATTAAGACCCCATCAGCTCCATTAAAGAAAGCTTCAAAAACTAATGAGGGATCGAGCATTGCAGTACACATCACGTGTATTGTTCTGATATTTGTTGGATACGTTATTTTACTTGTCCCCGCCAGATCCGCACCTAAATAAGAGCACCAATTGCATAGAAAACCTATTATTAAAGGAGATTCACTTTTTTTCTGTAAGATTGCTCTAATTTGTGCCGAAATTTGTTGTTTTGTAAACCCGGGAATATATAATGCATTTTGCGGACACATGGCAGCACATGCACCACATCCTGTACAATTAGCTTGTATAACTTCTAATGTTTTATTTTCAATTTTTAACGCATTATATATACAAATATTTTCGCATAATCTACATAAATCGCATTTTTCTTTATCAAGACACACAATATGAGGATCTAATTCTACTTTTCCTTTTGCTATAAGTGCAATTGCCTTAGCTGCCGCACTTTCTGCTTGAGCAATGCTAGAAGGAATATCTTTTGGACCTTGTATCATTCCTGCTAAATATATCCCATTGACGGAAGTTTCAGAGGGTCTAACTTTAAGGTGTTTTTCGAGCAAAAATCCGTATGGATCTTGAGATATATTTAAGATTTGGCTTAACTTCTCTGTACCTTCAGCAGGTTCAGACCCTACTGCCAATACTACTAAATCAGATTTATTTTCGAAGAGTCGATTTTCAATAACATCTTCCCCTCGAATCAACAGCTGATCACTTACATCGCTTTTTAAAATCGCAGAAATATTACTTTTAATAAATTTTATACCAAAGACTTCCCTTGCTCGGTTGTAAAATTCCTCACAATTTTTTCCAACAGCTCTTATATCGTTATAATATATACTTATTTTTATATCCGGATATTGTTGCTTTAACAGAACGGCTTGCTTTATAGATACATTACAACAGACTTGACTGCAATAGTCGTGATGAATTTTTTCATTTCGAGATCCGACACATAAGATAAAGGAAATCTTCTTCGGAGGCTCTCCAGTTGAGGGTCTTATAACCCTACCTTTCGAGGGACCATCATTATTAAGCAATCGCTCCATTTCCATCGTAGTAATAACATCAGGGTATTTTTGGTAGTTCAATTCTCCTAAAATGGATGGATCAAATGTCTTAAATCCGGTTGCGACGATAATGGAACCTACGTTTATGTTAATATCCTTGGCTTTTTGATCAAAATCTATCGCATCTCGATCTCCACAAGCTTGTTGGCAAGCTTTACAACCTATACAATAATCTTGTAAAATATTAGGAAGTAATGGGATAGCTTGGGGATAAGGTACATCAATTGCTTTTCTCGGATAGAATGTATTTTTTACGTCTATAGGACAAACATCTCTACATATATCAAAACATCCTACACAATTTTCCTCAACAATAAATCGAGGATTTTTTTGAATAGTTACATCAAAATTACCTACATACCCCTCAACTTTTTTCACTTCAGAGAACGTTAATAACTCAATATTAGCGTGATCTTTAATTTCACTCATTAGAGGGCCCAAAATGCAAATACTACAATCTAGAGTGGGAAAAGTTTTGTCAAAAAGTGCCATATGCCCTCCAATAGTTAGATCCCTCTCAACTAAGTAAACTTTATATCCCGCATCTGCAATTACCATCGCAGCTTTAATACCCGCAATACCACCCCCTATTACTAACGTTGAGGGAGTTATATTTGAAAATTGTACTTCTAAAGGCTCTAAAAGTTTAACTTGTTCAATTGCCATTGTAATTTGATCTATTGCTTTTTGGGTTGCTTTTTCAGGTTCTTCTGGATGAACCCATGAATTTTGTTCACGAATATTGGCAAATGAAACTAAAAATCTATTAATTCCTGCTTGCTCAATAGTTTTACGAAAAAGTTGCCCATGTAATTTAAAAGAACATGCTGCAACAACAACCCGATCGATTTTTTTCTTTTTTAATTCATCAGTTAGCTCTTTTAATCCCGATTCAGAACATAAATATTGATTCTCAATAACATTTACGTCCGGATATTCCCTAAAGTGCTCAATTAATTTTTTATTATTAATGATCCCCGAGATATTTTTCCCACAGTCACATATAAACAATCCAATTTTCAAGGCAAGTCTTCCTCCAAAAGAGAAATTCTCTATAATTTATATAAAGTTAAATTTTTAATAATTATTCGTAATAGAAAATAAAAAATCTAAGTAGTTTGTTATAAAACTAATCCTTTTTGCTTAAAAAGAATATTACCTCCAACTCTTTCTTATGGGTATTAACTCATTTATTAATAACTTCTTCTTTTTGAATTTTAAATTATATAAAATTGCTATTTAATTAACAAGTTATATCTTTAGGAAGAAATTTATACACTTTAAAAATATCAAAATTATAATTTTTCATTTTCAGAAAAAATCGTTTTTCCATTTCATATTCTTGAGTCGCTAATCTTATAATTTCTTCTCGTGAATAAAAATGGCCTCCCTCATTCTCAAGAGAATTTCTGAGCGCCGGACATTTTTTTGAATAATCCTTGAAATTAGTAATGCTATTCATTAGCATATTCCATCCCATGGGAAATGCAATACATTGAAAAGGTCTTGCTTTATGAACAGTACATTTATTGTCCTCTCCTAGAAATTCACAATGCTCGTCTTCACCGGTAAATTTAAAACCTAATGTTTTAAATTTATAGTTTTTGCCTCTACTTTCACCTGGTTCCTTCCAAAAAAAAGTATTGTCTACAAGTTTAAGGTATTTTCTGGCAAATTTTCTAAGGCTAAATTTATTCTTCATATTTAAAAATTTGGTAAGCCTAATAATATCATCTTCATATATATATACTTCTCCTTCGTCAAAACCTCGACAACAAGCTCCACACATTTCACATGAAAAATAAACTCCTTTTTCAAATCTTTTTGAAATTTTAATTTCAGAGCTAGTCAACGTTTCCACATATTAAAGATGATTTGAAATATATATAAAAAAATTGCTTATTAAATTTTGACTAATACTTATTTCTCGATATTATTACTTATTATTAGTAAAAAAGAAAATTTATATTTCAATATTAAGACATGATTAATTTAGTTCCTAATGAAAGAGGAAAGTGATTTTTGATTTCTAACCCAAAACATTCCCAAAATATCAAATTTGATTTTATAATCATTAAACATGAGGTCACGGAGTTAGAGAAAATTCTTTTTGAAGATAAAATTTATGAAGTAGCAGAGTTTAAAAAATGGCAAAACGATTTTAAAATAATTTATGGTTCAAAAAATACAAATATTCAACTTTATATAACTATTGCTTTAATATTTTTCATCGGACACTCCTTCGTATCAAAATATGTCTTAAAAACAGCTGAATTAGTTTATAATAATAAGCATTTCATTTCAAGCGTTAAAAATCTACAATATAAAGTCAAAACTAAGTTTAAAAATATTGATCTTTTTGATTTTGAGTATTTTAATCCGATATTTTCCTTACTTGAAAGCAATAAAATAAGTTTTCTTCCATCACTAATCAATGCATTAGCTGACTATCTTTTTAAATTAGATATTGAACCTGTATATAAGTTTGATTTTCTGATTCAAAAAATAATTTCACCTATAATTAGACATAAAAGTGGCGAATTTTATACTATGCCTTTTTTAGTAGAAAAAATGATAGATAATTCATATAATTTCGGTGAAAGAATTCTTGATCCTTGTTGTGGTTCTGGGAATTTTTTAATAGAGATAATAAAGAGAATTCTATCGTCAAATAAAACTGAACAACAAAAGATTTTAGCGATAAATAATATTTATGGCTTTGATATTAACCCTATTTCTATTTTCATAACTAAAATAAATTTTTTAATATTGCTTAAGGAATTTTCTCCAAAGGTAAAGATATGTCTATTTGTTGTAGATTCCCTTTTTCCTCAACAATTTATTCCTAATAATAAAGTTTTAATTCAAAATTTTTTAAATTCATTTGATTTAATTATCGGAAATCCTCCTTGGTATACTTTTCGGGAAATCTCCTCAATAAAATATCAAAATCAGATAAAAATGTTAGCAGAAAAATTAGATATAAAACCCTTACCAAAAAACATCTTGAATATTGAAATTTCTGCGCTATTTTTTTACCAAGCAAAAGAAGTTTATTTAAAGAATAATGGTAAGGTTTTCTTAGTTATAACCAAAGGAGTGATAACAGGTTCCCATGCTTCCCGTTTCCGCAATTTTAGGGGATTTAAGAACGTTAAAATATGGAGCTTTGAACCGCGATTAGAAAAGTTGTTCAACATTGATTTCATCTGCCTATTTGCACAAAAATCAGAAAATAAGTCAAAATTGTACAATAAAGAGATTAAACATTTTTACGTGAAAATAAAAAGTGAAGCAAACCAGATTGATTATTTTAGTAAATTAGTATTAGAAATTGCTGAGGAAGATAATTTATTACCTTATTTTATTGAGAAAAGAGGCAAAAGGACCTATACAAAGAAATTTATCTCACAAAAGTTAACTAAAGATCTTTTACCTTATGGTGAAAGTATTTATAAAAAACTATTCCATAAGGGAGCAGATTTAAATCCAAGAAATCTAATATTCGTGAATTATGAAGAAATAAAAAATAAATTAATTAAAATAGATCCAGATACGAGAATATTCAAGAGGGCAAAAGCTCCATGGAATATTAAAGAATTTAGTAATGAAATTATAGAAAAAAAATATATTTTCAACGTTATAAAAAGTACGGAGTTAATTAAATTTCATGTGATTAATTATTACAATGTTTTTTTACCTCTTTCTAAGAATGATCTAAGTTTTAAATACAATAAATTAACTGATAATGCTAAGAAATTCTATGATAAAATCAATCAAATATATTTGAAAAACAAAAAAGATACTACTAAACATGCATCGCTTATGGACAATCTTAATCGATGGTCGAAGCTAATAAATCCTCGACAACAATCTAAAATAAAATGTGTGTATAATAATTCAGGCTCTATGATAAATTCCGCAGTGGTCATAGGAGATTTTTTAATAACCAGTGATTTATCTTTTTATGATACAAATAATCTTGATGAAGCTTATTATTTATCATCAATCCTAAATTCAATTCTAATATCGAAACAGGTTAAAATAAAAAAAAGCTCCAGACATATTTTTAAAATTCCGTTTGAGGTGCCAATTAAGAAATTTGATGCAAATAATCAAAATCATAAACTATTAGCAGAAATTGGTAAGGAATGTCATAATATTGCAGAGAAAACGACCATAGAGTTGATGGGGAAGGATCCTCATAATCTTTCAAAAATTAAACTTCAAAAAATTCTTAACAAAAGGTTAAATTCTCATTTTAAACAAATAGATGAGATTTTGAAATTCGATTTAAACTAAAATTATATTTTTAGGATATTATTGGAGAAATAGACCAGAAAAACACCAAAATTAATAAAATTAAATCATTATTAATTAATTGAATACTCATCAAAACAGGGATTTTTAATTAATGCAAAAATATTTCCTTTTTAAAATTCTAATCGGTGGCGATGCTAGTGTAGGGAAAACAACACTATTACGCAGATTTGTAGATGGTATGTTTGATGAGAGTACCATTATGACTGTAGGCGTTGATTTCTTCATAAAGCAGATGAATTTTGATGGCATAAAATGTGCACTTCAACTCTGGGATTTAGGAGGTCAAGAGCAATTTAGGCATCTTATGTCTAGTTATGTAATGGGTGCGAGAGGTGCATTACTCTTAATAGATTTGACTCGAATGCCAAAAATGAGTGGAATTTTAGAATGGATTAATATTTTCAGAATACACGACTTAGATCTACCAATTATACTTGTTGGAACCAAATTGGATCTTGAGGAAGCTATTGCAATTAATGATGATACTGCCCTAAATATCAAGGATACATTCAATATGATGGATTATATAAAGACATCATCAAAAACAGGATATAATGTTCATAAAGTATTTAAAATGATGGCACAATGGCTTATAAAAAATGAATAATTTCATGAGTTTAAGTGAGTTTCTAAGAATTAATCTTATTTTTATCTCCATTAATCTCCCTGACCATAATTCATTAAAATTAATTTTTTAGATTAATTATATTTAAATATACAAAAATAATCTTAAATTTCCAAATTATGGAAGATGAAATAGTTATACTTGGTTCTGGTGGGGGAAGGCATCATATCAGAACTCAATATAGAGCTACAGGGGGTATTTTGTATAAATTTAATGGAATTCAGGCTCATATTGATCCCGGTCCGGGTGCAACTGTGCGAATAAATCAATATAGTGAAGATCCAATAAAGACTGAATTATTTATTGTGACTCATTTCCATATCGACCATTTTAATGATATTAGCGCGATTATCGAAGCTTCTAGGGAGAGTCTGCACGATAAAAATTATAATTATTTCAAAAAGGGGATATTAATTTCTACTAAAAATTCCTTGGAATTCATTTCAGATTATCATTTAAATATGCTTGATAGAGTAGTTCCATTTAAAGCAGGAGAGAGATTAATATATAATGGCGCCGAAATAATTGGCACAAAAGTGGTTCATTCGCCTAATGTGGAAGGATTTGGCATTAGATTTAACTTAAATGATTACTCTATTGCATTCTCAAGCGACACCATGGTATTTGAAGGGTTTTCAGAACAGTTTTCTGGCGTAAATATTTTGATTTTGAACTTATTACGACCGGATTCTATTACATGTCGAAGACATCTATGTACAGATGAAGTTATACCTTATTTAAACAAAATTGAACCTACTCTTGATGGATTGATTATTACTCATTTTGGTTCATTCATGGATGGACCACGATCTGAAAGAAATAATGTCCCTAGTCAAGTTAAAAAGCTTAAAGAAAAAACTAAAATAAGAAATATCATCGCGGCAGAGGATGGATTAAAACTTAAGATTTCTAATATATTGAATAAGTAAGATCAAATTTCAAATTACTCTTATTTTTAAATCTTAATTTCCTTATAGAATTGCTTTTAAGGTGAACATTAGGATCTTTTATGATAAAAATTAAAGAACTCTTCTTGCTATTGTTTTTCTGAATGTGAGTACTATAAGAACACAAAATGAAATAATAATTACATCTTTTTATATTAGAATACGTATATCTTATCAAGGAAGGGAAATTATAAACGATTATCAGGCAAAACATTGGATTTCGCCCTCTATTAAACTCATTGGAGTTTAATTCTCTCCCTAATTCTTTACATTTTAAGCCTGATTTTCGCTACCCTTCACTTTTTTTCTCAAAAATAAATTAGTGAGAGCTTGAGAAATTAATGATTACTTATTTTTTATCTTTTTTATGATTCCATTGGCTGCGATAATTCCTGTAACTGCAGCGCCAATGATGCCTCGTGATATTCCAGCTCCATCCCCCGCAAAAAATATATTCTTAATTTTATTTGATTCTAAAAACGAGTTCATTTCTACTTTCTTGGCACTGCGTTTGAATTCAGGGGCGTAAATTAATGTGCTATTATTATTTACTCCAGGTACTACCTTGTCAAGAATTTCTAAACCCTCTATAATATCTTTCACAAATCGATAAGGATATGCCATGGCAATATCTCCTGGAGTAGCATCTTTTAAAGTCGGTTGAACAGGATTTCGCTCAATTAAAGATTTTCTTGAACGATGTCCTCTACGTAAATCTCCGAGTGTTTGTATTAAAGGTTTATATCCTCCAAGAATTGATGTTTGTTTTGAAATGGAAAGGCCATATTCAGTAGTATCTTCAAGAGGGCTAGTGAGTTTTTGCCTAATAAGAAATGCAAAATTACTATTCTCAGATTTACCCTCGGTTGTAAGTTGATGTCCATTTACTCCAGCAATTTTATGTTCGTATGTTTCTTTAACTACATACCCTTTATGATTAACACAGAAAGTGCGAACAAAATCATTATAGGTTTGCGTTATTATATGAAATTTTGGATCTCTTTGGATATGACAGACATCATCCATTATAATAGCTGGTACCTCCACGCGAACCCCAATATCGAGAGGTTCATAGAAACTTTTAATTGCATTTTTCTCACACTGTTCAGCTAACCAGATCATCCCCCATCTTCCAGGAGCTAAAAGTAAATAGTCAAAGTGCTCTCTTTGTTCACCATCGAAATAAAGGTTTTTTTTCTCATCAAATCTTATTATTTTAGTATTAGGAATAATTTTGACTTGATAGTTTAACTCTAAAAATTTTTGAATAGATTTAATTACCTCAGGAGTTTTTTTTGAACCCAAAAGTCTTTGTTTGACAGGGATAAACCTTATATCTACAGCAGCACATTTCCGCTTTAATTCATTAAGAGCTTCCTTTTTTCCTTTTTCAAAAGGATCAAAAATCTTATCTGGAGCCCCATTTTCGACAAAGAAATTATCAATCTGTTCTATTACTTTTTCTACGTTAAGATTAGCCTTATCGCACAACTCTCCTAAATGGCCACCAATATTTTTATCTAAATTTAATATTCCTGAAGAATAACATCCCGCACCGCCGACTCCACTCATAAGCCTACATGGATCACACAATGCACATGCAATTCCCTCATCATTTATAGGGCAATGTCTATCAGCTATATCAGGACCTTGGTCAAAAATAGAAATTTCCAAGTTTTTTATGCCCGATTTTCCAAGTTCATTAGCGGCAAATAATCCTGCCGAACCAGCTCCTACAATACCTATTTTAATATTCGTCATTTCCATGCTATTTATGCAAATTTACTAAGATATATTTATCGTCTAAATTATAAAAAGTGTAAAAATCCAATTGAATTTTAGTAGAATAGAATTACATTAATCGAATATTATTGTTCCTTTTCGGAATTTTTTTCAATTATATTAAAATAGATGATTTTATTATTAGGGGGTTTTTGGTATGGGATTTTCTTCTCTTCTGTTCCAATGATTTTAGGATGAGGCTTTTCTGAAGAATTTTTTTCATTTTTTTCACCCAAATTAATCCCCAGAAAGTATTATTTAATTAATATAAAGTTTATTTTATTAATATATTTTTAATGATGATTATTATAAAGTTAAATTCAAATTTAAATTAAAACATATAAATAAATAAAGGAAAAAAAAAGAAATCTATAAAAAATGGAGGTTTTTGAAAATTATCTCGCGTATTTTAATAATGGCCCCTGGTGGAGTATTGTGTTATTCAAAAGATTTTATTGGAAAAATTCAAAAGAATGAAAATATAATTGAAGAAGATTTAGTTGGCGGGTTTCTCAATGCTATAAGTAGTTTTGCAAAAGAGATCCAAGGAGGTGCCATAGATTCACTAAACTTTAGAAATTTCAATTTTATTTACTCTTACGATGAAGAATTTGGCTGTATGTTTGTATTAGTCATAGATATAGATGACTCTGAAGAAGAAGCTAGAGTGAAGCTTGAACTTATGAAAAATGAATTCATGGGACGATATAGAGAAAATATTAAAGCATTTAGTGGATGCGTTTCAATTTTCGACGAGTTTGATGAATATGTAGAAGAAAATATATTTATACCTCCTAAAGTATTATTAGTTGGCGAGCCAGGGGTAGGAAAAACCACAATAATGAACTTATTTCCTGGTGAAACAATATTAGAATTGGATGAAGATTTAAACGAGATTATTCAAAAACCTATAGACATTACTGATTTAAGAAATATAAAACAAATAACGTTAAGAGAAATGGACTTAAGCGAATTAGTTGATAAATCTAAACTCTACCGACCGTTACTAAATTCAGTGGATGCTATTTGTATCGTATCTAACTCAGCGGCAAGCAATCTCTCCAGAACAAAAAACTTATTTTCCCGACTAAAACCTTTGGTCAAAAACACTGATTTTTATATTATCGCAAACTTTCAAGATTTAAAAGAATACGCTTTTGAACCACAAAAAATCGAAGAAATGTTCGAAAAAATAAAAACATATGGGTATTCTGCTACGGAAGATGATGCAAAAGATAAATTCATTTCATTACTGAAAGATATATTGCAAAAATCTGTAGTCGAAAAGATTGAAATGAAGCAAATGCAAGTTTTTTAATGAGATGAATATGTTTATTTACAATTAATTAAAATTTTAAGAATTACAAGCATAAATATGAGTATTGAAGAAAATTTTGTATTCCCCGTTTATATTTATAAAAATATATTAGACGAAATTACAAAAGTTTGTAAAAAAGAGAAATTAGAAATCTTTGGATATTTAATAGGAAATATCTATAAATGGAATGAAAAAAATTATATTGTCATTGAAGACCAGCTTTTTATCATAGGAGCAGTCCATAGTGATAAATATTCAACATCCCAAATAGAAGGTGCAGCTGGGAAATACGAGAAAAAATTTCAGAAATTAAAGCATAAAAAAAATAATGAAGAATTAAGAATTGTTGGATGGTGGCATAGCCATCCTGGATTTGGACCATTTCTTTCCTCTACTGATATCCATACACAAGAGTTTTTTTTTCCTGAATCTTACCAAGTAGCTTTAGTTGTTGACCCCATAAAGAATGAACTTGAATTCTTTACTTTAGACCATAATTCGAATAAAAAATATAAAAATTTAAGTTATGCAATTATTAAGCCATAGTTTTGAAATCAGAATTTATAATCTAATTTAGATTAATACTTGATTCATCATGAAATTATCTGAAAATAAAAATGAAGAAGAATATGAAATTTTAAGTGAGGGCTCTTTTGATGAAGATAAATATGATCGTCAAAAAAGAATAATAGGATGGGATCAAACAAAAATTTCTAAAGCTACAGTAATGGTTATTGGAGCTGGAGCAACAGGTAATGAACTTATAAAAAATTTAGTATTAACGGGTATTGGAAAACTAATTTTGATTGATTATGATACTATTAACATATCCAATCTTAATCGTTGTGTATTATTTGATAAAAAAAGTGCGAAAAAACAAGAATATAAAGTAGATGTGGTAAAAAAGGCCGTAAAAAATTTAGGAGAAACAGAAATCATTGCTTTTAAGGAAGATTTAAACGATATCGATAAAAGTTTGTATCAAAAATCAGACGTTATCTGTTCCTGCGTTGATAATATCGAAGCCCGACTACAATCTAACAATTATGCATATTATTACGGAGTTCCTTTCGTAGATTCTGGGATAGATGAATTTTACGGAACAGTTCAGGCTGTCTATTCGAAAGTTAAGGATGCGGCGTGCATGCAATGCGGTGTCTCAGGTATGGATTTGGATCTTATGTGGAAAAAGTATTCTTGTACTGGTCAGGAAATCGAATCTGCAAATGGGGAAACTATAGGAAAAATGGCAACTCTTATCACCACCACTGCTATTATAGGAGGTATACAATCTCAACAAGTAATAAAGTTTTTATTAGGGTTAGATTCGTTCAAAAAAAGCGGGGAATGGAACCCTGATATAGGAGAACCATTAATTGGTAAACAATTAAATTATAATGGATTAACAAATTCATTTGAAATTATTACCAAAATAAAAAATGATGAATGCTGGGTGTGTTCATATAAAAAGTAACAAAAAATTTTTACAAAATAGACCAAAATCAAAAAGTTGTAAAGTTATTATTATATACGAAAAAAATAAATTTTTTAATATAAATTATCATTAATTATAAAAAAAATGGGTTGGGAATTAAAGAGGGTCTTCTTATGAGTCCAGAACTACCTCAAGAAATATGGAAGGACAGACTCGAAAACGAGTTAAAGGGATTAAAGAGTTTAGCAGTTATTGAAGAAAATTCAATTATTCGAGAAGAAAATAGCATCGAAATAATGATTAATATTAAAGCTTTAGGTTTTGAATATGTAAAGGATAGTGAAGGCATAGATTTAGTTCCGAAATGGAGTCATCGCGTGTTTTTGAAGATAAATCGTTCATTTCCATATCCAGGAGGAATTGACTTCGCTTGGTATTCGGATATCTTTCATCCTAATATTCATCCCGTAGAACTATCATCTTCAGATAAACCTGGGACAGGATATATCTGTTTAAATGTTTTGAAGAAATGGTCCCGATTATCTGATTTAGAAACGACGGTGAAAGCCTTAAAATTGCTAGTTGAAAATCCAAATCCTGAAGATCCCCTAAATTATCCCATATGTGCGGAGGCCGCTGAGTTTTTCAAACAAAATACTATGGATGAGCTTAGAAACCAGTATAATATTAAAGAAGGAGAAGAAGAAAAAAAAGCTGCCGAAGAATCTGATGATATCATTATTATTGATGATTAAAATAGTTCTTTATAACTCTACTATTACTCAAAATATTATAAAATTAAGAAAAAAATGGATAAAATTATCCTCCTACCACTCTAGCCCATAATGCTAATTTATCATTTTCTTTTAAACCGAATTTATGTACAGCATCCTTTACTGTAATATTTGTTGGCAATTCTTGGCCATTCAAGACTAAGGTATAAGAGCGTTGTTCGACGCTAATTATGCCCATATGTTTTATGATAATGTCTACTATTTTTTCTATTATATGGTGCTCTTTTACGTCAAGTTTAATTAATTTTCCAGTGCGTGAATCCTCTACACTTATTTTCATGTTTTCCACCCTTGGTAATAATCTTATTTTGGCACGATAATTATTGATTTTGATTGTATTAATTAATAAATAGTGCCAACATATATATTAATTTTGATGACACACTTAAAACTAATTTAGAGTTTTTAAAATACATTTCTTATTAAAATATTCCTATAAATTAAATTTATTCATGCTTTTCTGCAATATTATTTTTCTTTTTTAACTTTTTTGGAGGCTTTTGAGAACTATCAACAATGATATCTTTATCTATCTCCTCAATCGGTTTAATAGGCTTGGTATCATCTATCGCTTTCATGCAACCCCAACACATGTTATCTATTTGTACTAACTCTTTTGCACATTTTTCACAGTAGAATGTTTTACATTGCGGGCATATATAAATGGATACAAAACCCTGGAGTTTAGCTTTACAAATTATGCAAAGCGTTTGTTCCCTCATATACTGTATGGCCTCCTCAGACAACTCATCTGGTTTAGAATAAGTTTCGAGGGAAGTTACCAAAGAAATCTTTGGGCCCTCAAATTCGGATTTTATAATTTTAGTTTCTGAAACTTCAACCGATTCCTCTTTTATTCCAAAATAAAAAACCACAGCACAACTTAACTCACCTATCCTTAGAAAAATTACATAAATACCGGGAGTAGTTAAAATATCTACTGCACCTAAACTAAGAAATGCTATAAAAGCATATGATAAAATAATAAATTTTTCTCTAAGTATTCCTGTTGTTTGGATTCCTATAATAAAAAATCCTACTCCAAAAAGTATAAAGGCTGACACGAATATAAAACTAAGAATTACAAAAAGCACTGTACCAAAAACCAAACTAGAGTGAATAATTCCTCCATCCGGAGTAGTATATGATATCTTAAAAGAATTTAAAGGATCTAAAAATAATAAAATTTCAAAAACAACGCTTAATACAACGTAAATTGGTAAAATATACCACTTTTTCTCTGGAATTGTAACTTCAAAAATAATATACATTCCTAAAATAATAGAGGGACCAATCCAAATATAAGTGAGAAGTGAAAATAATCCGAAAGAATTATCCATATTATTTCCTGTTATGATAATAGTCAAAAAATCCAAAATAGTAACTAAATAGATTTGACTTAAAAATAAAATCGTAATGCCAAAATATTTTAAGATTTTTGCTTCCGTTTTTGTTGCTTTATATAGAGCATATAATCCCATACTCACCCCTAAAGCATAATTTCCAATTGTAATGATTCCCTCAAGTAATACAAAGGAAGATACCATTAATTTTCACATTTTCTTTGAAGATGAGATTGATCTTCACTCATTTTGTTTGTTCTTAAGTAAATAGTCATATTCAACATAAAAACATTATTTTAAAATTACACTAGAGTGATTAATCTTCAGTTTTTAAGATTATTCTTTTGCTTTTTAAAATCTTCAATTTCCTTTTTTTTATAGATTTTGACGGGTTTTGATTTATCAATAGCACAGTTACATATCCAACAGGCATTTTCCAAATCAATCAAAGATCGTGCGCACTTTTCACAATATAAAGCTTTACAATCTGGACAAATATAAACAAATCCTAATGCGTCTCCTTTACATACTAAACAAATAATTTGTTCTCTATATAAATTAACATCCTTTTCTGAAAGTTGCTCATCGTGTAACAAAGAAAGTCTTTCTATTAACGTTATATCAGACTCCTCGGACATTGACTTCTTATTAGATATTTCAATTGCCTTAACCTTCTCCTCCCTTAAGCCAAAATACCAAAACCAAGAGCTACTTAGCATTCCAATTCTTACTAAAAATAGACCAATTCCCGGTGATGTTAAAGAATCAAGAGCTCCTGCAAGTACAAACATTATCCATCCAATTGATAAAAACAAAAATCGTTTCCTTATTATTCCAGTTGATTGAAAGCTTTTATAAATAAATCCAACGCCATTGAAAATTAAAGCAGAAAGTAAGAAAAAGACAATTAATATGAATGTTGGAGAAGTTCTATTGAAATTTACATCAATTATATCTTCTCCTGGATGAGCAGGGAGTCTGAAAATAAAGGAATTATTCGTATCTAAAAATAAAAACACTTCAAAAATAATCCCTATAAAAGTGTATATTATTACGATAACTTTTTTTCTCTCTGGAATTATTATTTCAGCTCCTAAATAGAAACCGAAAATCACGGCTGGAGCAACCCATATATAACATAAGATTGCATATAGCTGATATGGATGTAAATTCTCTCCGGTAATTAGAATTGCTAAAAAATCAATAAATTGTCCTAAATATAGAAGACTTACAAAGATCGTTAAAATTCCTGTAAAAAATAATAGCTTGGCGTTAGATTGTTTAGATTTGTACATGAAATAAAGTCCAAACATACAACCAAAGATCACAACACACGAACCTGTAAGGCTATTTAGCCATCCTATTGGAGAAAGCGTTTTCTTATTCAACCCTGTAATAATAATTTAAAAATCATCTTGAAATTGGAAATCTCTTGTTTAAGCTTATAAATGTAAAATGCAATCTAATATAATCTTATGTTATTTTTAGGATTTAAAAAGATTGTTGACCTAAAAGTCAAGAATTTTTGCTTTTATCCTCAGAAATTTGAATGGTTTGTAAAATTAGTTAATTTTTTTCCAATGTCTACAAACTTTACATTGTAGTATCTTAATAAATGCTTTCGAATTTCTTATCGCAAGCATCCTCTCAACCATTACACTGCCGCACTTATCACAACTAGATATTAATATCTTTGTTTGTGATTTTGTTTTTGGTGCGGCCATAAAACGTAACTCCCGTGAAATAACTACTTTATTTTTAGTAAAAATTTGATTTTATATATTTTTTATACCTAGAATATATAAAAATAATAGTTCGCCGTTTATTTAAATGTTTGTTTGATCAAAAAATTTGTAAATATTAGCGGTCATCTCGTAAAAAGTTTTACCCTATTTAACCGACATATTCTTTTAATGTAGATTACTCCGCCATATTGAAATAATATTAACCTCATTCATACTATTACTATACTAATAATTATGAATAAAAATTTTTTATGACCATAAAAAAATAAAAAAAGTAAAAAAAATTAAGATTAATTTGCATTTTCAGCTTCCTGTATTACTTCTTCCACAGGAATCTCTTCTAAGGGTAGTTCTTCTTTAGAATAGAATGATTCTTTTTTGCGATATACATCAAAATAACACATATTCTTCTTATCAACCCGACGAAATTAATATTTTTTATATTATGTTTAGTATTACTACTAATAAACGTATGATCGATCTTATATTTAAATGTGGCTATTTTTTTACTGATAAACAAAAGTATTTTGAAATACTTTCATTAGCATAAAGTTAGAGATCTTATTTTATAAGGATGTGAAATATGAATTTAGAAAAAGCTTTAGGAATTTTAGGGAAAGAAGTAGGTCGTAATGCGAATGTTATAAACAAAGTTATAGAAACCATTAATCTGAAAAAAAATGCAAAAATATTGGATATTGGGACAGGGCAAGGAACTATGGCAATATTACTTGCCTTGAAAGGATATCATGTCATCACAGGGGAACCCGAGGGTGATGATTGGGCAGACTGGCGTACGTCAGCGAAGAAAGTTGGAGTTGAAAATTTAATTACATTTAGATATATTGATGCGGAAAAGCTACTCTTTGCTAATACAGAATTTGATGCAATATTTGTATACGCGTCTTTTCACCATATAAAGGATAAGATTTCTGCTTTAAAAGAATTCTGCAGAGTAGTTAAAGAAAATGGTATAATCATTATATTAGAATTTACTCCCGAAGGTATTGAACAAATTCGAAAGACTTTTCCATCTCATGCAGATGCGGTGGATCCTAGAGATTTCGCTAAAAATTTACCTTTAAAATTAAACATATTAGAACTTGGGAAGATGAATGCTTATATCTTTAAGAAAAGTTAATTAATTCTTAAGGGCTCGCATTTCCTCTAAAATTTTTTACTAAGATATAATCAATTTTATAGAAAAATATCAAGGAGTGTATCTCAAAATTTTAGCTTATTCTAGTCTCTGAATCTTGAAATAAACAGGCCTGAACCAATCGGTACAAGCTGTTATAGCAGTTCCTTTTTGTCTCATCCCGAAGATATTTCCACCAGAAGCTATTAAATTAATCTCATTACGGATATCTGCCCATGCCCAGTGACAAAAACCCTCTGGTACTTTTGCTAAATTAGGGTCAATAATGAATTCTTGACCGTCTTCAAAGCACTCGCATTTGCTCATTCCCTTGTATTCCTCAATGATATATTCATTAATTAAATCTTCATTTAGCATTCTCTTAATGATAGTAATTCTACATTTTGGCATTCTATCTGACATATTGATTCTATTTTTTTGGATTTATTTAATAAATAGATTAATTCATAGAATATTAAGAATTCCAATTGGAAGGATAGGTCTTATCTTTATCTAAATATAATCCATTTCTTTCATAACTATATGGGAGATTAGTTTGAAGATTAATTCAACATTCTCCCCAGTTTTCGAAGAACATTCTATAAGAGTGAAAATATTTCTTGAGAGCGCGAAATTAAATGCCTCATCATAAAAAACACCCCTCTTATGGTCGAGATCTATCTTTCCTCCAACCATAATGATAGGAATCGCCTTCGATTTAAAATCTATCCCTTTTTGAAAAACATCCATCCATGTGTCAAAATCCATTAAAGTACTATATCTGGTAATGTCATACATAAAAATCCCTGCGAATGAACCTCTGGCATATGCGGGTAAGAAAAATCTAAAACGTTCTTCACCTCCGAAATCCCATATTTGGAGAGTTACTTTCCAATCCCTGACTTCTAGAATCTTAGTAGCAATATCGACCCCAATTGTCATTTTTGTGCTCTTATCAAAACGACCGCTCACATATCTTTGGGTAAGGGTTGTTTTTCCAACACCTCCATCTCCAAAAAGACATATTTTAAATGTCGCGGTTCGCACTTTACTAAATCCTCATTCAATCCCAATTATTAGATAAATTTCTATCTAATATTTTATATAAGTTATGATTTAAAATTTATTTATAATTTACTTATATTTTATTAAAAAATATATTATAGCCAATATATCCAATATATAACTTAGAAAGTAGAAATATAAAATGTTTAAAATTAGATATTTTAAATCAGGGACATATTTTTCATTATTCTAGAAGTAATTTCTGTAAAAATTGACTCTACATTTTGACCTGTTTTGGCAGAACATTCAATAATTTTATAAATATGACGAGATTGGGCAAAACTAAAAGCTTGTTCAAAAGGAATTGCTCGTCCTTCCGCAAGATCTAATTTTCCGCCAACCATTAATATAGGAATTGGGTTAAGATCATATCCACATCCTTTCTTGAACACAGATAACCACTCATCTAAATCCATTAAAGAAGTATACCGTGTAATATCATACATATAAATGCCTCCAAAGGATCCTCTGGCATATGCAGGTAAGAAAAATCTAAAACGTTCTTCACCCCCGAAATCCCATATCTGCAGAGTGACAAACCAGTCTTCTATTTGTACCTTTTTAGAAACGATATCAACCCCGATCGTCATTTTCGTACTCTGGCTGAATTGACCTGTAACATATCGTTGAATAAGAGTGGTCTTTCCCACCCCGCCACTTCCAAAAATGCAAATTTTAAAGGTAGCCGTTCGCATGTTTCAAGTTTTAATGTTTTTTTATTATAGATAGAATTTCTATAAATAATTTTGTGTAAGTAACTATTTATAATTTAAATTTTTAATTTAATGATCAAGAATATCGCATAACTTTTATTCCCTCTACCAAAATTTAATCTCTTGTGATAAATGGTAAATTATTCTATAAATTCTTAATCAACCATATTGGACTTGACCATGCCATATTGTTGGAAAGAAACACTCTCATATAGTAAAAAATAAATAATTCGTTTTTTTGAGTATGTTTTAGGGCAATATCATAAAATAAATTAGAATCAACAAACTCATATGTAGCTTTCTCATGATTTATTACTTTAAAGTCAATAATAGAATTATTTCTAATTAATTCGATTTTTATAATAGGAATATCGCTATAGACTGAACCCCTAATTTTTCTCTCGGAAATTAGATAAAGGTCCTTTTCTATATCTATGATATCTCCCATAAAATGATTATTTATGAAGAATTCAATAATTACTCGAGCCCCGGTTGTCCCATAACACTTGCGATTGTGAAGAGCTTTCCAGATAGATTCTTTAGTGAGTTTTTCAGCCCACACAGCCATAATACCTGAAGGATAAATGCCATTGTCTGGATCGATTGAACCCGACGGATAAATCCCGAAATGATCATCACCTCCTGCAACAAACCCCAGTTTGTATCCCCTTTTAAGAGCATCTGAAACAAAAGAGTCTCTTTTTTCTAAAACAGCCCCCCTTTTTCTGGCATATTTTCCATATCCGAAAAACTTATATCTAGGGGGGAGTGGATTACCCTTTATAGAAGGGTATTCTTGGTTGCCCCAAGTGGAATATATTTCTACTAATTTTTCAAGTGAATTGTCAAAATATGTCCAATCTCGATATCCTGGTCTTAAAGCAGTATGATGGGCAATCATTAAAACCTTTTCCTTATAAGGTTTTAAGTTTTTAATTAACTTTCGTGTAGAATTGTACTTATTGAGTTCGGATCTAAATATTGGTATAGAATCATCATTATGATAAATACAAATATCCCCATATCCCGAATACCAAGTACCCCATTCATATCCAAAGAGGGATACAAATTCATAATCTTTATGATATTTCTTAACCTTTTTTTTTATGTCTTCAAAATCTTCATTAGAAGTTTCCCATAAATGATCATGTTCAGTGACAGTACCAAAATCTAATCCAGCATTTATCATATTATCGAAATATTCTTCTAGCTCCCTTATACCGTCACTTTTGAGTGAATGACCATGAATATACCCCCAATATAATCGTTTTTCTAATGGTTTTTCTCTACAAATAATTGGATTCGATTTAAAAGATTGATGATTGGATGCAACCTCAAAATAAAATATACCTGATTTTGAAAATTTTAAGCCACTTATTATAAAAAGCCCTTTATCTTTTTCATTAAATTTAACTTCATTTAATAAATTCCTTTTTTTAGGGGTTAAAATTTCAAATAATTGAACCTTACTATTAAAATTCTTTACAAGGTTTTTGAATTGATCTTCAATTCTAATTAGAATCTTGAATTCTTCATTAACAGCGACTAAAGATGGACTAATTATTGTAATATGGTCAAAATTTTTTTTGTTCATAACATTTATTGTGGGAGAGTTTTCTATCAGAATAGGGCTTTTGTTGGGAAATTCAATCAAAATTTCGATTTTTTTGTATTGTTCGACTAAGGATTGAACTAAAGTATTGTAAATGTTGAGCTTTAAATTAGTATCCTTTTTTATGCCTCTTTTATCACACACTAAATATTTTATTAATAAATCTTTTCCAGTAATAAGGATAGGATTTGTTTTGACGGGGGGGTCTAAATTAAGAGTAACATATCCATTTAAATTATGATCATATGGTTGCAAATAATACCAATCATTTTTATTGTTTCTACCTCCCCTCAGCCTAAATATTAAAGATGAGTCTTTTGGTAAATCGAATTCTATACTAAAATTGAATGATAGATTTACTAAATTTCTAACTTCTACAACCTCAGATTTAACGTTTAAATTTCCAATTCTGTATTTATTTTGTTTCAAATAATAATTACCAAATTTATTTTTCTATGGATTTTTTCAAATTATTTCTGAAGATTCATTATATCTAGAATTTAAATCCTCATTCTTGATGACTGTTATTAGAATAGCAATAAAAATCAGTCCACATCCAATCCAAACTTGTAATGATAAAACTTCGTTTCCAATTAAATAACTTGCAAATATTATTGCAAAGACGGGCTCGAGTGTAAAAATAATAGCCGTCTGAGATGGTCCTTGATATTGTTGGCCCCAATTCTGAAATAAAAATGTCAATGTGGTCACTATCAGACCAATATATATCATTATAAACCAAAAATTCATATTCGCACTAACTAAATCATAGGATTCATTTAATAATAACGAACTACCAAGGCATAATAACGCTAATGTTGCTAATTGAATAATGGAATAAAGATAAACATCAACTGCATGGACATATTTATCATTAAAAACAATGAAAAGTGCGCAAAATACAGCACAAATCAATACTAATATATCACCTATAATTACTTCGGCATTTCCCTCTATTAATAGAAAAGCCATACCTATAACTGATAAAACACCTGCAATCCATATTCTCATATTAATCTCTTTTTTCTTAAAAATAGTCCAAGCTAAAAATGGAACCATCACGCAATTTAGTCCAGTAATAAATCCTGCTTTCCCTGCAGATGTTGTTTGAAGTCCTATGGTCTGGAAAGTAATGGCGAAATAATAAATGATTCCGCTTATAATTCCCATCCATATAATTTCCCTATTTATTCTCTTTATGTGAATAAGAAATGGAGTAAATCCAATGAGAGCTATTACATATCTTAATCCGAGATATAAGAAAATTGGAACTTCTTTAGTAACTGTTTTAGTAATAATAAATGTTGATCCCCATAAGATTGAAGTTATTATTAATAATAGAATCGCGAGAATCTTTTTTTCTGAATGGGAGATGGCTACCATAATTAAAATGAGGCATCAGTATTTTCTTTGGTAAAATACTTTATAATTTACTAATCTTTTGATTTTAAAAAAAAAAGCAAAAAACAATTAATTATTACTAAACAGTGAATTATATTTTTCCTTAATACTTTCCAAATTTTTTAGTGCATTGAGTGTAAAAATCATCATATATTTAGAGTGGAGTTGATTGTGACTAGAAATTAGATTATGGCTAAGTTCATGGGCAACGATCATTAACCATATCAAAAATAAGGGGTATTCAGCTTCAAGATCTTCATCAACCATTAATAAATAATTGAATAGCATTTGTCCTTGATAATTAAATGCTTCAATTGGTGCATTGAATAGAGCAATAGAAACCGTATCAGGATTTCCGCCCATCATTGTGGTTATAAATTGCAGCATTTTTTTAAATTTTCTGAGAATTTCGGTATCAACATTAATCTTTAGATTTTCTTGAATGTAATATTGAAATCCGTTATGATTTTCAATTAATAATTTTGGAATGGGAGGAATTATGTCCAAACCACCGAATTCTGCTCTTCCTGGGAACTGCATTGATTTGTAAAGAGTTTTCCTCTTCCCATTTAACATTTTTTTAATACTTCGATCAATTTTGTAGTAATTAGAAATTTTTTTATGGTTAAAATTGAAATTCTCTTCAATTTGCTGGTTAATAAAACTAGCCATTTTATTTTGAGATGGTGGTGATTTTATGATAATATTAACCTGCTCCTCTCGACTAATTAATTGATTTCTGCTTATTTTTATAAATTTTTTTTGATTTTCGATTACACCATCATCTTTGATTATATTAAACTTCTTGGGAGTCCATGAATAAGGCTCTAATTTTTGAGTTTTAGAGATTTTTGGTAAATCTTGATAAAGAAATGTATCATTCTTTAAATTTGGAGCATCATATTCAGATTTTGTAATCTCGGTTAAATTTAATTTTACTTTAGGGACTTTAAGTTTTTTAACTTCTAATTTAAAAGTAGAGTATCCCAATTCTTTTAATGTCTGAATCTTATTTTCGGAATTCAATAGTTTTTCTATTAAAGGGCTTATTAATTTAGCTTTTGGAACACTTCCAATAAATAAGCAATATGCGATTGCTTTTGAAAAATCTATCAAAAATTTTGTTGGATTCTTTTTATAGATATCCTTAATTATTCCAATAATATTTTTATTTGAATCATATTCGACAGTTTTGCCTTGAATCCTACTCTTCTTATTTTTATATTGAAGTTCATGAAAAATATGTTCACAGATCAAGTAATTTATTCTTTTTACTCGGATTTTCCAATTTTTATCTAAAGAAACATTACTTTCGTTTACAATAGTTTCTATGAAGGGTATAAGTTCTTCGACTTTCATTGATAACGTATTAGAGTATTGCGATCCCTTAATTTCTCCTGAGAACATTATCTTCTTGATGACTACTTCGGAAACTTTTTTTACGCCTATTTTTTCTAAAAAATCTATAATTTTATCATTTATAACACTCACTTTAATTGACGGGAATTTTTCTATATAAGATTTTTCATCAGGGATAAAAATTTTATCTACATATTCGAAAGATGTTAAATCATCACACAGTATAATTTTAGCCTTCTTTAATCTTAATTTTTGTCTTTTGCGTAGAAATTTATAGCGTTGTCCTAAGATATGATATAGCATAAAAAGTCTTCGAGTTTCAATTTTCCCCTGAATGATATAATCTATTAAATAATCCGCAATGTCATCAGTATTAATAGAGGTTTTCACACCTATTCTTTTAAAGAAATTTAAACTATTCGGATATTCAGAGTATTTTATTAAATTCCTCTTATCTCCATATATCATCTCAGCTTCCCTTGAATATAAGATGAGTTTTGAAGCTTTTTCGAAACAGTGGTATCTGGGGAGATATACAATAGGTTTATTAAGTAGTTTTTTTATGGTATCAATTTTTAACCTATTAAAATTTTCCGCTCGTCCAAGATAGGAATAGATCTTATCAAACTTTTTTTTAATTATAATTTTATCAAAATTTTTATTAATAAGAGATTTGTCTTTTATTAAATTATCCAATAAGTATATAGCTACATCTTCAGGAATTGGATTTTCGTTTATTCTTAATTTTTTAACTAGTTTATCAGGAATGTTAATTAGAGGATAAGGGACTGAATCTTCAAGCAACTCAGTAATTTTTTCCAGTTGCAAATACACCTCATTTGGTCTTTTTAAACCTTTGGTTGTTGGAATAAAGGGTAATTCAGTTAAATCTTGTATAAATTCCCTTTTCTCTGATTTTTGATCATTTTTAATGAT
>JBHLNT010000214.1:0-7147 GCA_048941265.1 Promethearchaeota archaeon | reverse complement strand
ATAATCAGCGTCAAGTTCTTCCCATGATATATCATTTTCTACACAGTAATCTAATAAGTAATTTCTATATATTCCTACAGGAGCATTTAATCTATTAACTATAAACCCCGGGCGATCTTTTAGAACTTTTACCACGTATCTATCTCCTCGAAGACAAGGCAAACTTTCCCCAACCTTAATTCCTAATTCCATAGCATCATTAGAACTTTTTTCTCCCGCAATTATTTCAACAAGCCTCATTAAGGGTACTGGATTAAAAAAATGCATTCCGATACATTTATCCTGTCTTGTAGTTACCGAAGCCATTTCAGTAATAGACATCGTAGACGTATTGGTAGCAATTATACAATGGGGAAGAGCATTTTCATCGCAGGTTTTAAACACATCTTTTTTTACATCCATTTTTTCGACAACTGCTTCAATGATAAAATCAGCATCTTTAACCGCTGATGATAATTCCAACGAGGTTTTTAATCTTTCCATTACTTCAGCAGCTACTAATTGCCCTTTGTCCTCAAGTCTTTTCAAGCCTCCCTCAATGCTTGCCATACCCTTTTTAATAAATTCATCCTTAACATCGACTATAGTAACATTATATCCTGCCATGAGTGAAACTTGAGCAATTCCTGCTCCCATTAACCCGGCTCCAATAACTACAATATTTTTGATATCATCTACCAATTCAATCATCTCTTTAATATTATTAAAATAAAGTTTATAACATTTTAAAAAACCGTCTTAAACCTCTGGACATAATAAATTGTTGGATTTGACGAGAACCACCAATAATTTCCTGAATTCTTGAGATATGCAGAAGATCGTCCATCATAGTATTATCGCAAAGTCCAGCACCACCCATTACATTAGCTGCTTCATAACAAACATCTTTAGATAATTGAGCACAGCTGTACTTATATTGACTGGCTGCTGGAACCATAGCTTGTGAGATATGTTCGGGCAGTTCTCCTTCATACTTTTTCATTTTTTCATCATAAACTTCGCAAAATTTCAGTAAACCATGGATTAAAGATGTTGTTCTTGCCCATAAATCAGTTAAAAGGAACCCTACTCCTTGAAACATTAAAATCTCTTGATCAAATTGCTTTCTCATGTTAGCATATATTATTGCGTGAGAGAGAGCATTCCAACTTTCACTTGCACCCCGTAACGCAATTGCTATTCTTTCGGGAATTAATCCCTCAAAAAGATTCTCGCGGCCTTTACCAACTCCCGCTAATACATATTCTTTTGGCACCTTTAGGTTAATAAGTTTTTCTTTTCCAAGATAAAGCTTAGGAACCCATGGAATGCCAACCCTTTCGCAATTCCATCCATCCCAAGAAGTATTGATTAAGAACTGGGCCATCTTTGCTCCGTTATTCTTCTCAGCAGTTGCATAGGCCACAGCCCATTTTGATTTTGGAGCATTTGTTTGATATATCTTTTCTCCGTTTAAAATAAAACTACCATCTTCTTGTTCTTCACATGTGGTTAATTGGTGTACAGCATCTGATCCTCTTTCTGGTTCGGTAATTAACAGGCAACCAGCAGCTTCTCCAGTCATTAAATCCTTTAACGCTTCAAGTCTCACGGGAACATTATCATGGTGCCAGTATATAGGGTTAATACATATGACTGTGGCTCCCGTAATCATCGTGAATTGGGGATCGAATTGATCTATTCCAAGGATTCTCATAAAATCTGCTACTAATCCGTGTGGTTCGTATTCTAAATCAATACAGCTTACGTCATGCATTCTAGTAATTAATCCTTGCTTACCAAACGCAGGAATCCAATCATAAAGGTCTTCTTCAGGGCCATGAACTATGTTATTTTCTTTTTCAAAATTCAAACAAAATTTCTGAACACTTTCGAGAAAGTTTAATTGACTGTCGGATAGGAAAGGTCTCAAATTTTCATTAAGAAAAGCATATCTATTTTCGAGACTGAATTTTTCAAGAATTTCGTCATTTATTGCTTGAGCATATTTTGTTTTATTCAATGGCATTTTTTTCACTTAATTTAAAATTGATAAATTTAATTACAATACTTAGAAAAAAAAGGTTATCTTTTTTGATACTTTATGAGTTTAATTTAAGTTTTTTATATATACTCTGCATAATTAAAGAATTGACTTTTAAGAAATATTTAGTAAAGGTCAGAAAGAGAGATGCCTTTTTTCAAATACTCTTTTCTGATTAATAAATCCATCTCAGCATTTAACCAACATAATTCATCGTATGTACATGAAGATCTAAATACTTGTTCTGCCTTCTTTTTTGTATCCTCTATGGATGCCATTCGCATAGTGTATTTTAAAATTTTTTCAGCCAGCATCCAGCATAAATCGTTATAATCGTAATTTTCTAAAGATAGGTAATATGCCTCCTCTCTTATTTGATCCTCTAATCCAATTTCTTCTTTTTCTGGAATTATTACTATTGGCTCTAGCTTTCTATATTTGTTAAATTGTTCTAACCATCCCTTTATATTTTTATCTATTCCAGGATCTATCTCATCTTTAATATTTTGGATTGTTTCAGATTCTATCGCTTCTGATGGTTTTTCTAATTCTAATTCAGGACGCCTTTCTATAGTGATTCCAGGTAATAATCCCTTTTTTAAATTATCCATCATTACTAAAAAAGAGCCATACTCTCGTCCTTGTTTCATTATAAGTATTTTAGTTTCCTTTCCATGTTCGCTTTCAAGTTTTCTAGCAAGATTTGCTGTAGCATCCTTTTTATGTTGAGAGGTATTATGACCTACCCAAATATGAATATTCTTATTATCATCAACAATGTAAACATCGCTTTCATTAAAGTCCAATTTATCTATCTTTATTAAATCTCCATTCTCATCTACATTATATAATTGCATTTTACTCTCTATTTAACCATAAAAATAAGTAATATAAGATTAAATACACATCAAATATTTAAAAGTCTTTTTTGTCTTAATGATTTATTTGAATTTGGAAAAAATCTCTATTAAATTAAAACTTTTAATTTTGATTTAAAGCTCATCCTTGATTTATGAATAAATGAATTAATTCTAATGAATCTTAAATATCCAGACCAATTATATACATTACACTTGAATAAATTATTAATGTATGATAAAAAATAATTAGTGATTTAAATGGAAGGACACATTCATTTTGAAGATTTAGACTTGGAATTCGGGTATTCATGTATGCCCGATAGATTACATTATTATAGCAAAGAAGAAAACGATTTCCGGATGGAAGTGCGGCAATGGTGTAAAGAGAATGTATTACCCGTCGCTGAGAAAATTGATAGGGATAGAGATAAAGAGCTTGCCGTTGAGATTTTACGTAAAATGAAACCCTATTTAAATATTATCATTCCGGAAGAAGTTGGAGGTCTTGGTAAAGGATTATTACACCGTACAATTTTTGGTGAGGAATTGACTGCATTTTCTTATGCTTTAGCAGGCATTTTTGGTGGTTCATCTTGTTTATTTGCCGGTCCACTTATTGAATTTGGCACTCCTGAGCAAAAAAAGAAATATCTTTCTGGAATTGCAGATGGAACCAAAATAGGAGCTATTGGAATAACTGAACCAACGGGAGGTTCCGATGCTATAGGGGGGATGAGATTAAGAGCAAAAAAGGAAGGGGATTATTATATAATAAACGGAGAGAAATGTTTTATAACTAACGGGAGTGTGGCAGATTATATCTGTCTTTATGCTATTACAAATGATCAAGTTAAAGCCCATCAAGGAATGACTGCTTTTATATTTGAGACGGACACTCCCGGGTTTGAAGTAGTTAAGGATTACAAGCATATGGGAAGAAGAGGAATGCCTAACTCCCATCTGAGATTTAAAAATTGTAAAGTTCCAGTGGAAAATGTATTACACAAAGAGAATTCTGGATTAGAAGTATTACTTTTTGGTCTTGATGGTGAAAGAACCTTTACTGCATCTCAATATTTAGGACTTGCAAGAAGTGCTTTCGAAATAGCCTATAGGTATGCGCATAAACGTGTACAATTTAAAAAACCACTTTACTCATTCCAAGGTATTTCATTCAAAATCAGTGAAATGTTTATGGATATAGAACTTAATAGAATAGCTATAGCGCAAATTGCTAGAATGCTGGATGAGGGGCATAATTGTAGAGCATGGGTAGCTGCGGTCAAAGCTAAAATTGCAGACGCTACTGTAAAAATTACTCAAGATGCCATACAAGTTGTCGGTGGTCTAGGCTATTCGGAAGAATATCCTTTAGAACGATATTATAGAGATGCTAAAATAGGTCAAATATCAGCTGGAACTGCAGAGATTATGAGATACTTAATTACTACAGAAATGAGAAGAATGTGGGGAGAATAAAATGCTTTTTATCCCAATAATATACAAATCTTATAATTATATAAAAAATTAAAAATTTAATCAAAAAAAGAAATTAAAATGAGTGAAAAAAAAATGGCAAAAAATACTGAATTGATAATAAAAGATAAGATTGCCACTATAAAACTGATTGATTCTGACAATTTTAATCCGTTAAGCAAGGAAACTGCTAAAGAATTATTAACAACCTTAGATCAACTTAAAAACAACTCTGAAGTGAGATGTCTCATAATTACAGGTTCCGGAAAGGCCTTCTCTGCGGGAGGGAATATTAAAGAATTCAAAGCAAGTATTGATAACGGGACACCTGGTCAATCCATGGACGATTTACTACAAGATCTATATAAGATCGCAAAAGTTCTTCGGCTATATCCAAAGCCAGTTATAGCAGCTGTAAATGGATGGGCAGTAGGAGCGGGAATGAATTTAGCACTTTCGTGTGATTTTATAGTCGCCACAGAAAAAGCAGGATTTCGACAATCTTTTTGTAAACGGGCACTAATACCGGGATTTGCTGGGACGATACTATTGAGTCGTCAGCTCACATGGCAACAAGCAGTACAAATGTCTTTTTTTGGAGATACATATTCAGCAGAAGACATGAAAAATCTTGGTTTTGTCAATCAAATAGTTCCATTAGAAAAGTTGGAAGAAGCCTCAATGGAATGGGCCAAAAAATTTGCGAGTGGACCAACTTTGACGTATGCAAGAACAAAAAAATTATTCTTCGACGCCCTTAGCACTCACTTTGATGAACATCTTGAAAATGAAAGACAGATTCAGATTAAATCTGCTGAGACCGAAGATTTTAAAATAGGAGTAAATGCCATTATCGATAAAAAGGAACCCGAATTTATTGGAAAATAAAATTATATAAGTGAAAAAAATGCTAGAATTAAAAGAAGTTGTAATTATAGATTATTTAAGGACTCCCATCTCCCGTAGTCGGCCCGATCAACCCGAACGGGACGTATTTCATGAAATTCCAGCAGATATATTATTATCTGTGGTAATAAAAGAAATTATGTCGAGGGCAAAGTTTGATCCTTCTGATATTGATGAAGTGATTACTGGATGTGCTAACCAAGTCAAAGAAAATTTTCTCTATGGTGGAAGACATCCGATATTTTTAGGTGAACTCCCTATCACAGCAGCAGCTATAGGTGTAGATCGCCAATGTGGATCTAGTATGTCAAGTGTGCATATTGGGGCAATGGAAATAATGACCGGTAATTCTGAAATTGTTCTCGCATGTGGAATGGAACATATGACACGAATCCCCCGAGGAACCGATTTGACGATGCGCCATTATGAATTAGGAGATAACGATAAATTTCCAAATCATGCGAAATATGATTTAACAACCGGATATTCCATGCTGCAGACAGCTCAGCAATTATGGGAGCAGAATCCAGATATATCGCGTGAAGATATGGATAAATGGAGTTTAAGATCTCACGAAAGAGCTATAAAAGCTCGAGATGAGGGATTTTTTGATGGTGAAATACATCCAATTGAAGGCACCCTCCCAGATGGAAGTAAAAAGTTAATTAAATACGACCAATCAATGCGCGGAGGATCAACATTGGAAACTATGAGTAAACTGAGGGTAGTATCAACGGGTATTAATAAGGAACCTCAGATTACCGCTGGAAATAGTTCTCCTTTAAATGCTGGAGCAGGCTGCGCTGTGCTTATGTCAAGAATTCGAGCAGAAGAATTAGGAATCAAACCATTAGTAACCATCAAATCATTTGGTTGGGCAGGTGTGAGTCCTGGTGTCATGGGAAAAGGACCGGTACCCTCAAGTGAGAAAGCACTTAAACATGCAGGATTAACTGTTGAGGATATCGATTTTTGGGAAATAAATGAGGCTTTTGCAATTGTGCCCCTGTATGCTATTAAAATGCTAAACATTCCTCCTGAAAGAGTAAATGTAAAAGGAGGAGCGATTGCCCTCGGACATCCTTTGGGAATGACAGGCGTACGGTTGGTTGGTACACTTGCTCGAATTCTTCAAACTGAGGGACGAAGGATCGGTTTAGCTACTGCATGCGT
This sequence comes from Promethearchaeota archaeon, assembly GCA_048941265.1. Lineage (GTDB taxonomy): Archaea > Asgardarchaeota > Lokiarchaeia > Sigyniarchaeales > SOKP01 > LW40-45. Next base: position 709 of record JBHLNT010000214.1, on the reverse strand, counting down.
GGGTGGTGGACAAGGTGTGGCTACGATTATTGAAAGGATCTAATCGCTTCTGATTTTGATTTAAGAGGATGGAGTATTGAAAAAGATATATATTAAAATATCTAAATTTTTATCCTATATTTTACGACATGGACCTGATAAAGTAGGTCTTGAACTTGATTCTAATGGATTTGCCGATTTATATGAAGTTTTAAAGGTATTAAATCAAAGATTTAAAAATTTTAAGGTTACCATAACCACTCTTGAAGAGATTATTGAACAATCTGAAAAGAAGAGGTTTCAAATTAAAAATTCTAAAATTAGAGCATTTTATGGTCATAGCCTAGATGAGAAAATCATAATGAAATTAGCAGAGGATTTACCTCCTATATTATATCATGGAACAAATCCTAAAGCTTATAAGGCTATAAAAACAATAGGTTTAATCAAAAAAAAACGACAATATGTTCATTTATCAAAGAATATGGAAACAGCAATCCTAGTAGGGAAACGGAAAGCTAATAATCCTTTAATTATAATCATTGATGTTATATCTGCACAAAATGAGGGAATTAAATTTTATAAATCAGGAGATATGTATCTTGCTGATTTTATTCCCCCTAAATTTATTAAAAAAGCAAATCAATGAGAATATTAAGATTCTATTAATTTAAGTACAGTATTCGTGAGTCGAGCACATCTGCTTTAGAACAGGAATGAACTCCTTAAA
>JBHLNT010000213.1:0-7164 GCA_048941265.1 Promethearchaeota archaeon | reverse complement strand
AGGAGCTATTATTTCTGAAGGAGGTATTATTTCTGAAGGAGGTATTATTTCTGAAGGAGGTATTATTTCTGAAGGAGCTATTATTTCTGAAGGAGGTATTATTTCTGAAGGAGCTATTATTTCTGAAGGAGGTATTATTTCTGAAGGAGGTATTATTTCTGAAGGAGGTATTATTTCTGAAGGAGCTATTATTTCTGAAGGAGGTATTATTTCTGAAGGAGCTATTATTTCTGAAGGAGGTATTATTTCTGAAGGAGGTATTATTTCTGAAGGAGGTATTATTTCTGAAGGAGGTATGGATTCTGGTGGAGCAGATAAGGGAGAAGGTTCTGTTTTTGGGGTCGAAATAATAGGTTGAGAGGTTTTAGCTGTAATTAATGTTGGAATTTGTTTAGATTCAATCGCTAATTCTGCTAAAGTTTTACTAGGTACTTTCAAGATTTCATCTCCAATTTCAAGTAATTTTTCTCTCATTCTGTTTAAAATATCAATCATAGCAAGTTTAACATATGAAAGATTAATGTCCTCTGCTCCTAATGCCATTAAAATTAAATGAGGAGGGATAAAATAAAGTAGAACATACCCTTTCTCACCTTCTAACATAAGTTCATTTAATTCACCATGTTCCACACCTAATGAAAACTGTCTAAAAGTATCTATTAAAACAGTAATTTCCCAAAGAATCGCTTCAGGCATTTCAAATGAGATTGTTGATTCAATAACAGCATTGTTTTCAAGATTAATGAAAAAACATCCATTTAAATCTGTAACGTTCTCGATTTCGGTTAAAAGATTAATTAATTTAAATTCTTCAGTTTCTTGTCTGCTCATATATCTGATAACCCCTCAATTTGGAAATTTTTTAATATTTTTTCAATTTCAATAGCTAAATTACTCATACTAAACGTTATTCTGCCTAGATCTGCTTCGGAATCAATTATTGAAGTTAATATCGCTTTATCACCTGCATTTTGAATAATAGACCTTCCAAATTGACTGTTCATGTATAATCGATTTAAAGCCCCTTTTCTTAAATTTGTACATAATTTACGGAAAGTTAATTTTACTGCAGCTGATAATGCTCCGACTAAAATAGGATTAATTTCTCCTTTCCATGTGTTTACAATTGGAACGCCTGCAGGATATGCAATTAATATTTGACCTTGAACATCCCTGTGAATTTTTGTAAAATTTAATAATAGTTCTTTTAAAATAGATAATATTTCTTCTCTTGACACTTTAAATCATACTTTTTTTATTTATATAATGTTAATGTATATCAAATTATTTTAGAAACGTGACTTTACAACTTATTAATCTTATTATGTTTGTAAGTATTCATATCTAAGATATTCCCCATATATTTAAATTATTAGTAAATGCAAAATTTGAAATTAAATTATTTAATGAAAATGAATTTTAATATTAGATTTTCCTTTTACTTCTTTAAAATAACTTTATGAAAAAATTGTCAACATAGACCTTCTCTTTCTCAATGAAGTATTTCAAAAATAATACTGTTTTTGAGATTTTTACCACACTTATAGGATAAGGCTTGGAAGCTAATTAATAAGTCCAAAATTTTTAACACTTAGATCATCTTGAGTTACATAATTTGTATTTATAATATTTCCTAAAAAGCCATATTCTACATATAGTACCCACTTATAATCACCAATTTTACGGATATAAGTTATTGTCATCCAAGGAATTATTAAACTTAAAATTCCAAAAATTAAGATAAGTAATTTTATTTTTGTAATTTGAAATTTCAAAATAATCCCAATAGTTATCTACTATATCCATGAAAATGTGAGTCTACAAGATTTAGATTATATTCTGATTTTAAGGAAAATAAACCTTTTTCTTTTTTGTTTAAACCAAATGTATCGAGGACACCTAATAGTCTATCTTTATCTTTTATATTTCTCCAACTTAAAATAAATGGACCTTTAGGAAACTTATATTCTTTTCCTTCTATGATTTGAAATTTATATTTTCTTTTAAATTTTAAAGTAGTCAATAATTTAGTTCTATTTCTTTATAATTTGCCCGCAATAAGGGCAGAGTTTCACATCTTCAACAACTTTCTCTCCACAGAAATTACAAGTGAACTCAATCTTTTTATCAATATTTTCTTGAATATTTGATATTGGTTGTATATCAACTAAATTTTCCTTTTCTTTTTCTAAACCAATCAAATCCGCTTTTGATACTTTTGATTTTTTACTCTTTTCTGTTTTTATGAATCGTTTAGAGATACTTTTATCGAGAAAATATATTGGATAAAAAATAAACGATAATATCAAACTAACTAAAAATATAGAAATTCTTATTCTAATAGCTTCAAAATATAAAAACAAACCTAAGCATAGAAAGAGAAGTGCTATATAAATGAAAATCTAAATAACCAAAATCCTATGAGATGTCATTAAAATCGCTTTTTGAGTTTTCTATAGTTGATTTTTAGAAGTTTTTTGCTATTCATCAATTTTTTGTAAAATATTTTTTAGCTGTTTTAAATTTTTAGCATTGCTTAAATCTCTTCTAATAGATGTCGAATCTTTTATATCTTTCGTAAGCCAGATTGCATTTCTTTTTAATTCTACAAACTTAAACTCTTTATGAGAATAATTTAACTTAATATCTTCCAGAAATTCGTCGATATATTTTTCATACAGTTTAGTGTAGGACTTCATTAAAGATATATTGTTTTGATGTGAAACTTCTATGGCATTTGATAAATAATCATAGATATGAAAAAAGATTTCGGGATATCCCATAGAACCTCTGCCTATCATAAGTGCATCAACTTTAGTATAATCAATCATCCTTTTGGCAGTATAAGGATCTACGATATCTCCATTTCCAACAATTGGGATTTGCGCAAGCTCTTTTAAATTTTTAAGCAATTCTAAATTTAATTCGGAAGCATTTAATCTATATTTGATTAAACGAGCATGAATAGTTGCAAAATCAATCCCTGAAGTGTTTAATAGCTTAGCAAGCTTTTCCAAGAAATTTACATCTACCTTATCAAAACCTAATCTTGTCTTTAAAGAAACAGGTTTTGAAGAATATTGTACCGCTACAGATAAAAGATTATTTAAACTTTCTAAATCTCTTAGAAGGGCACCACCTTCATTAGCATTTATCGCTCTTTTAGAAGGACACCCTGCATTTATATCAAGCACATCAAATTCATAACTTTCAAGGTAATTTATTGCACTTTTTAGAGCATTAACATCATTACCAATCAATTGTACGCTTATTGGTCGTTCTTTTTCTAGGTTGTATAAGTCTTGTTCAATAGATTTTGGATTCTTCATTAATCTTTTAGTATAAAGCATCGGGACACATACTAATCCTATATCGCTAAAATGTCTACAGAAATTGCGATATGGCGAAGAAGTTACGTTTTGTAAAGGTGCTAAAATCAAGTTATTTTTTAAATTTAGAGAACCTAATTTCATTATTTTATTTTATTTCTTCTTAAGTTTAATTTATGAAATATCATCTAGAAATTTTTTAAAAATTAACCCATATCTTAAATAACAAACAATTAGGATTTTAAATTAATATTATTAGAAAAATCTATTTGAATCGGAATTTTTATGTCAAATTATTTAGAAAAATTTGAATTTGAAAAATCCCCGAAAGAGATAAAATATTTTGATGATGAGCCTCTAAAATTAAGTCAAGAATTTCAATTCTTTCATAATAAAAACAAATTTAGAAAAGAATTAAATGAGGTTCAATATCTCTTCAAGGAATATGTTAATTTCGCATTACATGCTGCTGGGATAAGAGATACTTATTTGAAAAAAGAATATACGGAAAATAATTTATTACTAATATTTACAACTCCTGAAGTCATTCATAAAGCTGATGAAATCTTTGAAACTCATAATAAAATAGTTGAGGATGGGTGTTTTTATATTAGATCCACGTCGGAATACACATTCCTTAAAGCAATTGATATGAAAGGAATGAAAGCAGGTTTAGAGCTAATGTATGATCTCTTAAAACAAACTTTAGATGATTACTTTGAACAAAAAAAGTTTGATGATTATATCAAAATTAGGCCCTTTGAGATATATAGTTGCATTTAAATTAAACTTCTATTTCTGGTTAATCAAAAATGAATAAAATAAGTGATATTTTATATTAATCCATATATTTCCATGGTCGTTGCTTTTTTAATTTATAAGCCTTTTCCGCATATTCAGTAACCATTCTGTGAGTATTAAAATAAGCTGCTAATGATATTGCATTTTTTTGTCTAAAGATCCACTCGTCATGATCCATATATGTTGGGATGATTTTATTCTCTAAAATTTCGTATAGATAATTTGAATCAACATCCCAATTATTTTCTGCTGCTTTTGGATCTGAATCATCAGCCCCTATTGCCCATCCTGCCATAGGATTCATATGATACCCCTCTAACCACCATCCATCTTGTACGCTAAAGTTTAATACTCCATTTAACGCGGCTTTCATACCAGATGTGCCTGATGCTTCTCGATATCTGTTTGGAGTATTAAGCCAAATATCAACACCAGAAACGAGCATATGAGATAAGTCCATATTATAATTCTCCATTAAAACAACTTTTACTTCATAATTATTATATAGATATTCGCCTGCTTCGTATATTTTTTTAATATAATCTTTTCCCATCTCATCTTTAGGATGTGCTTTTCCGGCAAAAATAAATTGTACATTTCCTTTACATATTTTTCCTAACCTGTCAATATCATGAAATAATAAAGTTGCTCTTTTATATGTCGCAAAACGCCTAGCAAAACCTATAGTGATCAATTCCTCATCGAGTAAATTCCAACTATGACTTTTCTGATAACTTATTAAATTAAATTTATTTTCAATATGAGCATCGAAAAGATCTAAATCGTCAATCTCAATCGCGTTCTGAAGTACACTTGGAACGGATTTCCAATTAGGCCACTTTTTATCAAAAATCTTTCTAATAGGCTTCGAAACCCAAAAAGGCAGGTGTATCCCATTCGTTATATAATCAACTTTATAATTCGGGAACATTTGTCGAGAGATCTCGCCATGTTTTTTAGCAACTCCATTTCTATATCGAGAAAGATTCATTGCTAGCACTGTCATATTTAATTCATTTTGACCTCCCAACTCCTTTATATTGCTTGGTAAATCATCTCGAAATACATCCTTTACCAAATCATAGTTGAATGTATCATGCCCTGCAGGAACTGGAGTATGAGTAGTAAAAGCAACTGATTCTTTGACCTTTTCAACATTTCCAAATTCTTTTAATAATTCAAGGGTTGCAAAGGCGCCATGGCCTTCATTGATATGATAAACTTTAATATTGTTATACCCTAATGATTTTAATAATTTTACGCCCCCTAAACCTAATATCATTTCTTGAACAATTCGATGCCAACGACTTGTTGAATCATAAAGGGCTGCGGTTAATTTTCTCTGCCAAGCTTCATTTCCCTCCACATCAGTAGTTAACAAATATATTGGTATAATATGTCCTGATTGACCTATTACTTGATATAACCATGCGGAAATTTTGATCTCTTTTCCTTGGATTTTTATCGAGATGGGTTTTTCAACTTTTTCAAATTCATAGAAGAAACTCCATTCTATTTCCTTTTCTTTTTGTTCTCCACATTCATTAAAAAATTGATAAAAATACCCAGAACTGTAGCATAAGCATATACCAACCATCGGGATTTCTAAATCAGCGGCAGATCTCACAGTATCACCAGACAATACTCCTAAACCTCCACTATATGTTGGTATATTTGAATCCAATCCGATTTCCATCGAGATATAGGCTACTTTTGTGTCATTAATTCGTTCATCGTTTATTTCCATCTTCACTCACTCAAGTTTGTTTTAATTTATTGTTTGACGTGAAAAATATTATAATGCTTATTTAATGTAATAGTATAATAAGAATTTAAATTTAAATGATTAAATTATTGATAAAAAGAAAATAGAATAATTAATATTTAAGTTAATAAAATATTAAAAAAAAATTAGTTTTATAATGAATTTTTATCCAAATTTTCTATTTTTATCCAAGATCTTTAGCTTTATATTTTCTTTAAATTCTTTTAAGTTTGTAATCCAATCATGAGAAAGATTAGTTATTCAAAGATTATTTTTGAGATGATGATTTCATTTAATTTTATAAATTAAATTAGGTGAAAATCTTCGTTCAATAAATTCTTTTATTAAACTAAAGCGAAGATTACTTATTTTTGGGGTGTTAGCACGAAGAATGAGTTTTTTCTTGAAATCTTTCTCTCTAATTTCTTCAGTAACTTCGAGAATATTTTTAGCCTCATTTGCTTCCTTTATAAATTTAGAGATTTCATAGTAGAGAATAAAAAATTGCTCATCTTTATCTATTATCTCTAAAGCTTTCTTTACCATTTTTCCTTCCCATTTTAGACTTGCATCCCAGGGTGTTTGAAAGATACGTTGATGAGTGTCCATTAAAAAAGTATCTCTTCCTATATTTATTTGGTCAAGTTTTCCCCCAAAATCACTTTCTTGAAGGAAATGAATTGTTTTAAATCCTTGGTATTCATCCGTTAATAATTTATCACCAATAAGATTCAAAAGATCTTCAGATATTCCGAGCTCTTCATCTACAATAATAAAGCATGGATATCCAAACACCTTCGAATGGATTAAACTGAGTAATCCAATGGTTCCAAATATTTTAATTAGATCTTGTAATCTTATTACACCACTTTTCTCCTTTGCAGATTCTTCAGTAGAAATCTGCATTTCTAGGTCTATTTTTTCATATCCTCTTATGATTCCCTCTTGATCAACAAAAATTATAAATTGGTGTTCGGAACAAACGACTCCCATAGGTATTTGAATTTTTATTGTGCCAAATTTTTTTTGAGCTAAAATAGCTTCTGGCACATCGATTTTATTAACTGCTTGGCAAATAGGGCATTTTATTTCTATCGATTTTACATGAGATTTCATAATATTTCTTAGATTTTATAAACATGGATAATTTTTATTAATTTGGAAAAAAAAAAAAATTAAAAATCTATACTTTATAAATAAATCATGAAATACGATTATTTAAAATTAGAGTAAAAAATTATTGTATTAAAATTATTCTGAGTATAACAA
>JBHLNT010000212.1:0-7181 GCA_048941265.1 Promethearchaeota archaeon | reverse complement strand
AAAAAAAAAGTAAAGATTTAAATAAATTTAGCAATCGCCACCACATTTGCAAGCAACGGAAATACAGTCTCCTCCACATTTACAGCTGGTAGTGAGACAATCTCCTCCGCATTTGCAGCCGGCACTCGTAATTTTTTCTTTCTTTTCGATTTTCATAATAATCAATTTTTTTGATTAGTTAAGAATATTATTTCCCACTAATATTTAAATCTCTTGCTAATAAACAATAATATGAAAAACTTCCGAATAAATATGACGAGCGGATGGAAAAAGTATGACCAAATTAACTATCGGTTATAAATTTCGACACGAATCCAGTATGAAAAAATTAGATAAAAGTATGAAAATGTTTTTTACAGACACTAATGTTAATTTTTCCATGTACTTAATTTTATCACCTATAATAAAGGTTTAATTTATATCTCATCTAATTAATCATTATAAAAATAAAATCCATTTGTTTTTAAAAAATTGAAAAATGGAAATACAGATGAGATTGGAGTACTATAATGACTTTTACAGAGGTATTAAAAAACGTTTATAGATATACTGATTCTGTTAATGTGTACGCAATTAAAAATGGAAACACAGCGATTCTTATAGATTTTGGTTCTGGAGATGTTCTTAATCATGTATCAGAAATAGGAGTTGACAGCGTAGAATATATCCTTCATACCCATTACCATCGAGATCAATGTTATGGGGATTCAATTGCTCTAAAAGAGAACATTAAGATTGGAGCTCCCGATAAGGAGAAAAAACTTTTTAGAGAAGCTGAAGATTTCTGGAAGAAAAAATCATACTATGACATTTATTTTTTCAAACCTACATTTTTCACTTCTACCTATAACATCCCCTTGGAGATAACATTTAAAGAGGGTGATGTGTTTGAATTTGGACCTTACAAATTGAAAATACTCGAAACAATCGGTCATACAATGGGCAGTATATCTTATATATTAGACATAGATGGCAAAAAGTTGGCTTTCACGGGAGATTTGATACATTCAGGAGGGAAAGTAATCACGTATTATGATTTGGAATATATTTATAATGATAACGGGGAAAACGGCATCGTGGGGTCATTTGATTCCTTTAAAAAGCTTTTGGAAAATCAACCTGATATGCTTTTGCCCTCTCATGGTGAAAAAGTAGTGGATCTTCGCAGCGAAATTAAAGCGTTAGTTGCCAGATTTGAACGGGCAAGAAATATCTTTTCTACAAGGAACGCGAGTATTGAACATATTTTTACGGAAGAACAGGAACAAATAGGAATTCCTATGGTAAATCTTGAAGAATTCTTTCCCAGTATTTTACATCGAGGGTTTAGTCCTCCTTATATTATTAAAGGAAGCCATGAAAATTGTATGCTCATTGATTTTGCAGGATGTAATTTTTTTGGATATACCGAAACTCAATTAAATAAGCTTTTAGAGAAAAATGGCATTAAAAAAATTGATTTTGTAATTCCGACACATTATCATGATGATCACACAGCTGGTTTTAGCCTTTTGCAGAAAAACGGAATAAAAATATATGCACTTGAAAATATTGTGGATGTATTAAGAAATCCAACACATTATCGAATTGGATGCCTTACAGAAACTCCTGTTAAAGTAGATCGAGTGTTGAAAGATGGAGAAAAGTTCAAGTGGGATGATTTTGAGTTCCAGGTTTTTCACTTTCCAGGCCAAACAGAATATCATATGGGTATGTTTGGCAAAATTGACGGAAAAAGTGTATTTTGGACAGGAGATAGTATCGCACAGCTGCTTTGGAAGAACAGATTTAATAATATGAATTGCATAAATTATTGTCGATTAGGAGAGGGTGTAGGACATATGAAATGTGCGGATATTCTATTGAAATGTAATCCGGAATATTTAGCGATCAGCCATTATGGAATCATTAAAGTATATCGAGAACATTTAGAAGAGTATAAAAAATATGTGTCGGAATATGAGCCAATAATAGCTGAGATTGTCGCCCAGGAAGACGCAAACATGGGTTTTGACCCTAATTGGATAAATTTTAAACCAATTCGAGTTATAACGGAGCCGGGAAGCCAATTTAAAACTAATTTAATAATTCGGAATTATCTCAATAAACCATCTTCGGTCGAAATTGAATTAAATCTCCCTGATAATTGGGAGGCAGATTTGGGGAGTCAAACATATACTATTGAACCAAAAACATTTAAGGAGATCCCTATGACCATAAAAATTCCAGACTATGAAAACCCTAACGGAAGAACGATTTTAACGGCGAATATCATATGGAATAGTGTTGATCTTGGACCGTTTCCAGATTTAATGGTTGATCATGGGTTTAAACCCTCGAAAACTTGGAAAGGATGGACTCCGGATCAAAAAACTAATTTAGTAATGTGGATTTTTAAACATATTCGAAGAGATAACAAGTTTTTTAAATAGATTATGAATTAAAGTTCACCTAATAAATTTAAAATAATTAAATCTTAAGGAATTTTCCTAAATTAAGAAGTAAATAAATATTTCTTGAAAATCTACAAATTCCCATAATAAAAAAATAAACCGAGTAATAACTTATATCTAAATTAAATTTCTTTTCCTCTAATTGACGATACTATGGCTCCAAGAATACAAATAATAGCAGAAAATATGAAAACGGCATGCATTCCTAATTCAAATTGAGTTTTTGTTGCTGCACTAATTGAATTAATATCGTTTGATAAGATTGGATTTAAAATTGAATAAGAGATAAATGTAGCTAAAATTGCACTTAATAATGCAACACTAATTGATTGTCCTACTACCCGCATAGTGGAAAGGGTTCCTGCTGCAATTCCAACATCTTTCTTTTCCACAGATTTCATAATAGCAGAATTATTAGGAGATGAAAATAATCCGATTCCAATACCTATAATTAACTGGCTAATAAGAATATATGTAATAGGAAGATATATTATTATGAAAATTAAGGTAAAAAAACCTATTGCCATAATCATCATTCCCATCGTACAGAGAACTCTTGTTCCGATTTTATCAGAAAGTCTACCACTTATTGGTGAACAAAGAGCCATGGTTAATGAGGTTGGTAATAATAGCAATGCTGTGGATACTGGAGATATTTTTAAAATAAGTTGAAGATATATAGATAATATAAAAATTACACCTGAAGTAGAGATATAATTTAGCAAAGCTGCTAAATTGGCAGCTGCAAATACTCTATTTTTTCTAAAATATGTGATATTTAGCATTGGAGATTCATGATTTTTTTCAATATAAATGAAAATTATAAAACTTATGGCTGAACCGAGAAAAATCATTATTATAGAAATTGAAATCCATCCAAATTCATTTGCTAAAGTTAATCCTAATAAAAAAGATGCTAAACAAATTCCAAAAATCAGTGCCCCTAAAAGATCAAAAGTCTCACTTTTCATTTTAGAAGTTGATTCCTCTAATTTCCTAACACCAATAATAGTTATAGTAATACCTATTGGAAGATTGATAGCAAAAATCGATCTCCATGTAAAAAATTCTAACAATAATCCTCCTAAAACGGGTCCCAAAATTAAACCCAAATAAATTGTTGCAACATTTATTCCTAATGCTTTTCCAGTTTCTTCATGAGGAAATGCTTCGGTAATCATTGAAGCTGCATTCGCTGCGATTAATGAGCTACCTATTCCTTGAATGGCTCGGAACAATATTAACATTTCTCCAGATGTAGCTAACATGGATAAAAAACTTGAAAATGTAAAAAGAATAACTCCCATTAAAAAGAATCTTTTTCGGCCTTTTAAATCTGCCAGTCTGCCAAAACTAATTAAAGTAATAGCCATCATCAAAAGATATATTATAGGAACCCATTGAATTATTTGAAAAGATGCTTTTAAATCCTTCGATATAGAAGGGATCGCAATATTTAAAATACTCCCATCTAATGAAACCATGAAAACTCCAATTGTAGTTATTCCTAACACATTCCATTTATATTCTAACATCGTTTACTGCAGAAATAAAATAAGGTAATGTTATAAAAGCAAATGATATTTAATTTTTTTAGCAATCTTTTTTATTAAAATTATATATCTTAGTGATTTATTAACAAAAACGTAATAATTTTATGAAACAATTAATTTTCGTTGAATTTTTAAATGAAAGATTGAATAAATATAACCTTATTTTTTTCTATTTAATTTAACCCCAATTTAATGACCTTGGTTAAATAATTTTTTAAATTCATTTATTTTTTATTAGGAGAATTAATTTTAATGTTCAATTCCAATTTACTAATAGAATGATGATACTAAAGATACTAAATTTATTTCAAGAGGGTAGAGATTTTCCACCTCTCGATTATCCCGGAACCAATATACTTAACCAAATTCCTGGTTATGGAAGCACTTTTTTTTTCATTATATTGATAATTATCATATGGTTCGCCAGTGGGATATTTATGGCCTATTTAGTGAAAAAAGACCTTCAGAAAAGAGAGGTGTCGGGAATATCCTATATTATACTTACACTATTGATGAATATTGTAGGGTTATCTATATATCTATTAGTTCGATATAATGAGATGTGTGCCTTAGAAGAAAATGAAGAAGCTTGTCTATTAGAGGACGATACACAATATTATGAGCAAAATTAGTTTTAAGGGTTAAAATTCTGGTTTAAATTTTTATTCTGATTTTTATTATGCTTCTTTTTTAACAATATAGAGGTATTCAATTGTTTTAAAGAGATCTTCTCTAAATTCATCAAATCCTTTACCTGTTAAGGCAGAAACCTCATAATATGTCATATTATTTACATTTGCGAATTCTATAGCATGCTGTCTGTCAACAACACGATTTAAGGCATCAACCTTGTTTGCAAGGAGAAAAAATGACACTTCTACATTTTTCGGAATTAGTGATACCCACGATTTAAGATTCATAAAAGAACTATATCTATCAACGGTAAACATGAAAATTATTATAGTCGCTCCTTGGAAGAAATCGTCTTGGAACTTTCGAAACTGCTCTTGTCCTCCTAGGTCCCATAATTGACATTCAATAGTTTCATAGCTTTGAATTTGAACACTCTGGAAATCAATGCCAGGAGTCATACTCAATATTTCATTAACGTTTAAATTTCCCGCGAGTCTTTTTGCGGTCGAAGTTTTGCCAACTGCGCCATCTCCAGCTATTACGATTTTAAATGCTTCCTTTTTTAAATATTTATCAATTGTCATTTAGATGTTTTTTTATGTGTTTTTTCTTTAAGAATTTAGAATATATCTCATCTTATATTAGATTATTAAATAAACAGTATTAATATTCCTTTATCTGTTTTTCGTTTAGACTGAAGAGTAAATATACTTATAAATATAGGTATTAAAACTTCGATTTTTTAGCAAATCATATCCGCTATAAAAAATGGGCAATCAATTTTTTAACTTTTAACGTTTTGAGGGGAATTTTATGATAATATTTATTAATATCTTAAAGTTTTTTAAAAATAACCTTAAAATAAGAATTATTAATTTTATCTATTTAAAATAATTCACAAATTAGATTAAAACCGTATTGACTGTAATTTTTATCATCTACTCTGCTACAGTAGACATAGTTAATTTTAACATTAAAGACATTCCAGGATCATCTGGGAGATTAGACGTAATTTCTCGCTGTGTGTTAGCAGCATTATTAGGTGATAATGAATTTGATAAAGATATACAAGTCTGGGTTTTTTTAAAAAAATATGGGACATATATCTTTGATTCAAATGTGCTGAATTATGATACTTTTCCGAAAAATGAATTAATGTTTACAAATCATTTTGTTGATTTAATTAGGAATAGATATTCAAGAAATACCCTTGAAAACAATCCTTTAAGATTAGTAAGTGCTTCAGAAAAAGAAGTTAGCGATGTCTTGAAAGAATTAATAAATTTGAATTATAAGGTGTATATCATGCATGAAGATGGTCAAGATTTTTTCACTAACCTTAATAATTTAGTTCAAGAAAAAGATCTAGCTTTTATTATAGGAAATCAGAGTGGTGAGATTATGAACATCGAGGAATCGCTAACATTAGTTCTCCCTAAGTTTAGTTTAGGTAAAACTTCTTATTTAGCTTCATCAGTTATACGATTGTTAAAATTAAATTTATTAAGTCTTTTACAATAAATTTTTTATTTAAAACAACTTTTAACAATAATAATTCAAACGTTAATTTTCAGAGAAATAGAAAGAATTTGAATGAAATTAATGGTAGTATTAAAAGGATACATCAAAAGGAGCTTTTAAATAAGTATAATAAATTTATTAATCATCCAGTTAACTTTTTAATTAAACATAATGTTAGTCCTAACAAAATTACATTTATAGGATTCATAATTTCAATAACAACTGCATTTTTAATAGCAATTGGGTGGATTTATTTTTCAATATGGTTGGCTTGGATTGTACCTTTTTTGATGGGATTGGCAGGTGCGTTTGATTTATTTGATGGTGAGGTGGCAAGAAGGACTGATAAAGAAACACAAGCAGGAGCCTTCCTTGATTCAAATTTAGACAGGATTTCAGATGCCGTACTTATATTGGGCTTAATTTATGGGGGTTTGGTGAATTATGTATTAGGTTATATTATCTTATTTTTAGTAATAATGATCTCTTATTCACGCTCAAGAGCAGAAAATGAAGGAGTAAACATGAAGGGAGTCGGAATTATGGAGCGGGCTGAAAGGATTATATTTATGTTATTTGCTTTGCTTTTTGAAATGTGGTTTTATTTCTTGAGTTTTATTTTCCTGGGTGCTCCCATTACTATTTTAGTTCCATTTATAACCAGAATACCAGTTACTCCCGTGTTTTTAGTAGCAATAATTGTTTATACTTTAGCGCTCCTTTATACTATTGCTCAAAGAATCTTTTTTACATTTAAAACTTTAAATGAAAAGAATTCTAATGAAAAAATGCCTAATCCTTCTCATTTATATTCCTTAAGTTTTAAGTAATTAATGTAATTATATCTACTATTTATGAATATTTGAGGTTTTTTTTCATGTATTTTTAATAATGGTATACCCATTTCTTTTAAATTTATACCATATATAGAGAATAAAACTAAATAAATAAGAATAAATTATTTAAGGTTTGTAGAATTCAAATTCTTAGCGATTAGTAGAATAGATGAGAATTACAGAAA
>JBHLNT010000034.1:0-31315 GCA_048941265.1 Promethearchaeota archaeon | reverse complement strand
AACTATAAAATTTTCTTTAAAATTTCTCTGGTCAAGCTTTCAAAACTAAGTTCCACATTTTCACCTGTTTTGGAAGAAATACGTAAAAAATCATACATCTGAAATTGTTGTTTGAACTCCTCAATATAATCTTCTGCTACGCAAATATCATTTTCCAAGTCTGATTTAGATCCCAAAAACAAGATAGGTAATTCAGGATCCTCTTTACGTACTATTTGGACCCATTGGTCAATATTTTCTAAAGTCATTGTTCTAGTCAAATCAAACATAAGTAATGCTCCACGGGCTCCAATAACATAACTTTCTAGCAAAAATCTGAACCTCTCTTGCCCTCCAAAATCCCAAAGCTGCAACATAACTTTTTGCCCATCAATATTAAGTTCTTTCAAAAAAAACTCTACACCTATTGTCATCTTAGTCTCAGAAGAGAATTTTCCCTCGACATATCTATGAAGTAGAGTTGTTTTTCCAACCCCGCCTTCCCCGGCTGTTAATACTTTTAAGACAATAGGTTTACTCATCAGAATATTCTTCTCTATTATATTGATAATTTAATTAACTGATTGTTTAATGTTAAATATTTTAAAATTTTTAGCTAATATCCCATTTTGATATAGATCAATTTCTATGTCTTTAATTTGAACAATTTAATAGTCTTAATATATTTTGAGAATAGATAAATTTATTAAATAAATTTTATACATCTTAAAAAATTAATCTTAAATTTTTTATTTATGGTTTATGATTTCTTTTATAAATCCAGATCTTAACATTTAACATAAAATGAGTATCATTTAAAGATATAAAATTCGCTTAGGCTCTTCACTACTAATCAAAATTATCTCCAAAACTAACAGATTTAGCTTCATTCTATTACTAAATATTTTTTTTGTCGAAGAAATATGAGATTTAGATGGGAATTTTTTGCTTTTTTGCGAAATTGAGCATCATTTGTTGCTAAAAAGACTTTTTTATAATCGTTCTTAAACCTTATACACCATTTTAATAGAAAATCATCTGTAGTTTCTTTTTCATCCTTAATTTCATCAATAAAATAAATAGGATAAATCCTCTCATTTTTATCTAAATATGCCATAGCTCCCTTATATTGTCTCTTTAGCTTTCTAGTTTTAGGTTCTCTTCTAATTTTTGCTTCAATTTCGTCTAAACTTTGTTTAAAAATATAAAATCGCGTTCTTCCTTCTAAATGTAAATAGATATCACTTAAATAATCAATCTTGAATTGGAAGGGAAGTAAAATAAAATTAGAATCGAATACTACAACATTATCCTCTTTTTTTTTTTGCGAGCTCAATAGGTTTGTCGCTCTAAAATCTTTTTTGTTAATAATTCAAACGCTTCTGCAACATTTTCCCCAGATTTAGAGGATATTTTCATATAATCAAATAATTCAAACTGTTGTTTGAAAGATAAGGCATAATCATCATCAACCATTATGTCATTTACTAAATCTAATTTTGTCCCTAAGAATAAAATAGGAAGCTTTGAGTCTCCTTTACGACAGATAGATACCCATTGCTGCAAATTTTCCAATGTCATTGGCCGGGTTAAATCAAACATTAATAGGGCTCCTTTTGCTCCTAGAACATAACTCTCTAATAAGAATCTAAATCTTTCTTGTCCACCAAAATCCCAAAGTTGAAGTGTACATTGTTTTCCGTCAAGATCTATCTCTTTTAAAAAGAATTCCACACCTATTGTCATTTTTGTGTCTGCGCTGAACTTGCCCTCAACGTATCGATGAAGAAGTGTTGTTTTACCGACGCCACCTTCTCCTGCAGTAAGGATTTTCAGTATAAACTTTTTTGTCATCGATGAACCCTATTGATTTGATTTAACTTTTTTATGAAATAAAATTTATATAATACTTAATTAAAGATAATTTTTATTTACCTTAATTCTAAATAAAATTTTTTATATTTGTGTTTTTTTTAATTTTTTAATTCTCTAATAAAATTATCATTATTAAAAATTATATTAAACGAAAAGTAAAAAACATAAATCAAAAAAAATTTAGGTTTTCTTATTTTTCATTTTAAAATAGAGATTTTACTTAAAATTATAAATTTTGCTCTTTCTTATAATAAAATATCTCAAAATCAAATTTTAGATAAAAAGTCGATAACAGAAGTGAATTAATATGAAAATGAAAAAAAAAATTCCATCTGAAGATGAATTGAAAAAGTTAAAGGTAGAATCTTGGGGTACCTGGACCAAGGAAGTAAGTGAATTTGATTGGTCATATGGAGATACAGAAACTTGTTATATCCTAGAAGGAGAAGTGGAAGTCTCCGATCCTAAAACCGGAGAGAAAATTGAGTTCGGTAAGGGAGATCTCGTTCAATTTGAAAAGGGATTAAAATGTATCTGGAATGTAAAAAAACCAGTGAGAAAATATTATAATTTTGATATAGAATTTGGAGATATTTAACTCCATATATTTTTTTTATTATTTTAGATCTCTCAGTTATAAATTTTCAAACCGCTTTTTTTCTCGGCGTTCTTTGACAGAAATTTCCCTCTCGCTAAGTGTTTTATATTTTATTAATGTTTCAATAATTGCTTTAATTTCATCCCTACTTTTAATTTCAAATTCTTTAAGATCTTCAAGCATTTCTTTATCGCTATAACCCTTTTCATAGAGCGATTTTATTTTTTCAATAGTTTCCATGTGGTAAAAGATATATTGTTTATTGTAGAAAATGATTAGCCATTTCTTCTTTCCTAGCTTTAAAGATGGTTCATATATCCTTCTTAAAAGTCTGTACAACCAACTGTTTCCCTCCTGCTTTTGAGACAAAACAAACATTTTATTTTGAATTTTTCTCAAAGGTTTCCCAAAATATTTCGCAATTGTTTTATCATCAATTCTATAATATTCCTTCATGAACTTAATTAATCTAAGCTTTAAATAAAGACCCGGGATAAATGACAAAGCTATTATAATTATGCTAATCACAGTTATCCATATTGCAGGGGTTGGATAATAAAGATATATTATAAGTATAGCTAGAATCAGAATGATAAACCATAATTTTATAATTCTTTTTAAAAAAATTACAATTTTGTTAGGCATGTAATCATCCGTGGGGGGCGATATTAGGATATTTAATGATATACTTTATAGAATAAAAAATTAATTCTTGATTAAATTAAAATAATCAGTTCACTAGACATAATTATATTTTAAAAAAGAAATAAAAAAAAAAGTACCATAAAAATACCGAACATTTTCAGTTGTTTATGCGTTTTCCGGGTTCGGATGGGACCGGGTATTATCCTCTATTACCATGACCGTAGCCGAAGCAACAGTTTGTCAGTTCCCATAGATTGCAACTACAGTACTATTGACAACGTAAAAAAGTTTAACTTCCGGACGCTAAGCGATTTGCTTAACAACTGAAAATTATTAAGAATAAATAGAATTAGTGAAGAATAGTAATTAAATTTTTTTAAAAAAAACATTAAACTTATAAATTACTATTAAAATATGATTTAAAATGATATTCCAACTAATATATCGCTCCACTGAATGGTACCAATATCTTATGAATGCTCTTATCGTTTTACTTGGCAGAACTCTTGATATTCTCTCAACGAGGTATGTTACTAAAGAATTAAAATTGGAAACTAATAAATTTGCCAGGAAGCTTGGTTGGAGGGGAATTGTCCTTATACAAATTCCACTGATAATTCTTGGTTGTATAGACCTTTATTTTGCTTTTTTTATTTTTTTTTGGAGTCTCTTTTTATTTGCTAACAATATAGAGGGTAGTTGGTATGTAAAACAAGTAGGCGAGGATAAATATCAAGAAGAATTGAAAATCCATATAAAACAATCAAAGACTTGGAAAATTATTTTAGGGGAAATTTCATCTATTTTTACGTTTACTCTCTCCGGGATTCTCATTCTTATCTTTTTATTTATATTTAATGATTTAATTGCTGTACTTTTTATATGTTTAGCATTAATTTGCCAAGGAGGTCTTTCTACATACAGATCTATTCAATATCTTATTTATTTAAAAAAGCAAGAATCAAAATTAGAAAATAAAGTCTAATATTAATATTAAGTTAATTCTAGCCTGTTGAGCATATGTAAATATCTTTTTTTTCCGTTATAAGCAATAATAACGGATATACCTACTAAAGCGATTATCATAATTAGCGAGATTATAAGCACATAATACATAATTGGGACGGGTATTAAAATTTCAAAGCTTTTATCCTCCAATATTTTTTTATTATTAGCCCAATCTCTCGCAACAACTAAAAAGTAATATTTTCCCGGATCTAATTTATTTATAGTATATTTAAAATCATCTTTATCATCTTCGAAACGGTGAACCATCTTATAATAGGTATATTGTTCGAAATCTTTATCTTTAGATTTCAACAAATAAACGTTTTCAATTCCGGACTGAGAGTCGCGGACTTCAATATCGAAACAGATATTATCTGAAACAGTAGGATTTTCAGGAGTACACTTTTCATCAATAAAATCCGGTTTGTTATTGTCTGATAAAGTGGTGAAATTGAAATAAGAGGGGATTAGATTGTGTCCTGTGATGGTTACATTATATCTTTCATTCGCTTGAGCTGGAAGCCGAAAACTTACAGTGCCATGGATATCACCATAAATAGTGCGATATTTTCCATCAGAAGTTTTTAAATGAACCCTTGCATATGGAACTGTCTTACCTTTAATATCTTTTATTGTTGTAGTTATAAGTTGACCCTCATAAATATCTTGAATAAATGGATTGGATGCATTTACGGGTTTATTAGTATAAATGTCAACTTCGGGATCACCTAATAAACAATAAGTTAGTAATTGTTTACGTTCAAAATCATTATCTAAAGAACCAGATCCTTCTGTGAAATAATCACTTTCAATATATGCCACTTTAGAGTCGTATAACGCCATACCCTGCTGAAATTTTTTATTTTGGAAAAATTCTTTCCAAAATAGTTTAGCATTTCCCCGATTCAACTCTTCGAGATTTTTATCATCAGTAAAATACCATGAAATTCTCAATGCCCCTATATATCCAATAGCTCCTGAGTTATTTTTTTTAATCAAAATTTCTCCTATACTATTGTCTGTAACGTCATATGCCGAGGTTGTACAGGCGCTAGAATATACTAGTGATGTTTTATTAAAATTTGTGCAGCTATTCGCATTCCCAGATGAGTAATAAGTATCGTACACGTCAGCAAAAATGTTGAGAGCGCCATGCCCTGCAAAAATTACTGTAGAATACCCTTCATTAAATCTGTTTATAAAACTTGTAGAATTAAGATCATAAACAGGTTCAGGAGGAATAAATGTTTCCGATCTGCATAAATGAGTATAATTCATTTCTGATTTCACATAATTTTGGATGATATAATTAGTTAAACGTGATTCATCTTCCCCATCTGGAGGCTCTTCTTCTTTTGTATCAGAAACCCCTCCAGCTAATAACATATGATTCATCCAATCTCCTAGTTCAGGATTTCTCTCATAATTTAACGTTTTATTAACCATAATTTCAAGTTCTTCAGCCGTACTGGCTGGTAAGCGACCTACGTATACCTCTGGTATCCAATCTATTTCGTCAACTTCATTAGCATTGTCTTTAGGAGCTTCTCCCCAATAACTATCTCCATCTTCATTCCAATTTCCAGTAAGATCAGCATAATAAAAGTCCGTCGGTTTAAGCGTCTGACTTCCTACATCCTCAGTTTGACCCTGTCCCCATCTTTGAACATCTGGGTTATATACATATCTGATAGGAATAAGATCGCTCTGAGCATCTCCTGCTAAAAGCACCCATCTAATATTTTCATTTTTATAATAAGATTTTATCATATTCCTAATTCGTTCTGGGTTATCTCTTCCCGGATATTGAGTAAAATTGCTCAAAATAATTGTTTTTACTCCTCTTTCATTATTCCACTCCATCAATGGTTTACATGCATTTACAAATGCTTGATTTCCATCGGGAGTTATAATAAGCATCTCAATTTTTGGATCGTACCACATTTCATTTAATTCATCATAAGGAATATCTGGCAACTTCCTCATATTTACATCAGGGGGATTATCTGCTAAAACATTTATATGGATATAAGAATTTGAAATAGTTCCCTCAAAAAGGGAACAATTGAGAATTACGGACGGAAGTATAATAAATAACACAAAAAGTAAATAACAGGACTTTTTAGAAGAAAGTTTGAACATTTAGTATCAATATTGAAAAAGTAAATTTACCTTTATTATTTATAGAAATAAGAATATAAAAATAATAATTTATTTGTTATTAAGTAAAAAAACCAATTTTTTTTTTAATGACTAAGCGCTATAACCAATGTCCATACTGTAATAAAAGAATTGTATTCAATATAGAGATGATAGATATTGATCAATCTCTGTATCCTGCTCCTGTTTATATTTTGCATAAGGATGAATCCTGCAATAAAATATCTACATTTTATGTAGATAGTTTGTTAAGAGTATCATATAAAGAACTTGGAAAGAAAAAATCGATTACTGGAAGTGAGATTAAAATCCTCGAAACATTATAGTGGTTTTTCTACATTACTAATTGAGAAAATCTTATAATTATTAATTAATTTAAATCTTATAATTATTGATTAAATTAAATTTTAAAATGTTCCTAAATAATATTAGGGAACATAGAAAACTAATCATAATGTAAAATTTCTATCTCAGATTTTCGGATATGGATTATAAATTAGAAGAAGTAAGCGGAATTGGCAAAACTACAGCTGAAAAAATGAAAGCAGCTGGTATTGATTCAATTCAAAAACTAGCTTCAGTAACACCAGAAGATTTAGTTAAATTAAAGATTAAGGGGGTAGGCAAAGCCACAGCCATTAAATATATAGAAAATGCGAAAGAAATAATCAAAGATAGTGGAGATCAAGAGGAAATAAATCCTCCCGAAACAGAAATCTCTCCAAAAGCTAAAGCCCCTCCCATGCAAAAAGCTAAGGAAAAAGAAAAAAGCACTAAGGATCTTATAAAAAAACAAGCGGAATGCAATATTGGTTTAGTAGGACATGTAGATCATGGTAAAACCACGCTAGTTCAATCATTGACTGGAGATTGGACAGACAGGCACTCTGAAGAACAAGAACGGGGTATCTCTATAAAATTAGGTTATTCAAATGCTACTATCTTTTATTGTTCGGTATGTGATTATTATTTAACTGCATACATGGCCGAAAAAGAAAGAAAAAAGGGAGAAACAAGATTTTCTTGTCCTAATTGTAAGGGACAATTGGAATTTAGACGAAACATCTCTTTTGTTGATGCTCCTGGGCATGAAATATTAATGGCAACCATGTTAAGTGGTGCTTCACTTATGGATGGGGCTTGTCTATTGATTGCTGCTGATGAAGATTGTCCACAACCTCAAACTAGAGAGCATTTAGCAGCGTTAAATATTGCTGGAATAAATAACATTATTATCATACAAAATAAAATTGATGCTGTTTCAAAAGAACAAGTTTTAGAGAATTATAATCAAATTAAAAAATTTATAAAAGGAACCGTAGCTGAAAATGCCCCTATTATCCCCACATCCGCTGTGTTTGGTTCAAATATAGATGCTGTGGTTGAGGCTTTTGAAAAGATAATACCATCTCCAGAATTGAGTGAAGAAGAAGAATTCCAATTTTTAATCGCACGTTCTTTTGATATTAACAGACCAGGAAAAGAGATAGAAGATCTTAAAGGTGGTGTAATTGGTGGCTCCGTTTTAAAAGGAAAAATTAAAGTTGGTGATCAAATTGAAATTCGACCGGGACTCCATATAAAGGATGAATATATTCCTATAAAAACGACTGTTGTAAGTATTAGTCAAGGTAATAATCTTCTAGAAGATGCTAAACCTGGTGGACTTATCGGACTTGGGACAAAATTAGACCCTGCTCTTACCAAGGGAGATTCGCTAATTGGGCATTTAGTTGGAAAACCAGGAAATTTGCCAGAAATCCTTTCCGAAATAGAATTAAAAGTTTATCTACTCGATAGGGTGATAGGTTCTGAAAATATGATTAAAGTCCATGCTCTTAAACATAATGAAAAATTATTACTTGTCGTAGGAACTGAAAAAACTGGAGGAATTGTTACTAAATTATTAAAAGATAGTGTTGTTATTAAATTAAATCCCCCAATCTGCCCTGCAGAAGACTTTATTTTTGCTATATCCAGAATCATTAATAGAAGATACAGATTAATTGGCTATGGTATAAACACTAATCATAATTAATGTGACTTTTGTATTAATTATAATTTAATTAATATATTTATAGTATAAAATAGAGCGAAGCCACTTTTATAATTTAAGTTGAGAATGATAGGTAAATCTCCCTTATTTTTCCTTTTACTAAATTTATTGATGAGTCTACTTGGTTGAAAATTTTTTGTAAATCAACAATTAACTCTTGACCCTCATTTGAATTTGGATACTTTGATCTAGAAATATCGACCTTTGTTTCGAATAGTACCATAAATTCTTCTACTTTCGACAGGAAGTGTAGAATTAACTCAATCTTAACTTCACTGGAAAGATCATTATTGGATTTGTTACTTTTTATTTCATAAAATACCTCATTCATAACTCGTTTGTTTAAGAATGAGATGAAATCTTCAATATTATCGACGAATATAACTATCAATTCTATTTATTAATTTAATTTTTGTTTACGAAAGATATAATATCCTATACCAAAAAATAATCCAGAAATCGAACTAAAAATCATAACTACAAAAGGAATATGAAAAATTGGAGTAGTAACATAATTAATTTCGACATAAGCGCTCACCTCGGCCTCCTTTATTAAATTTTCACCTTGATATATCTTAATTGTATAATTCCCGTTAGGAACATTTTTGATAAAAATTTCACCATTTTCATCCGTAATTGTTTTTCCAATAGGCTGGTTCTTTTCATTTGATATATAAGTTCCATATAATTCTCCGTAATAATAAATTTTAACATCTAATCCTGCCACAGGCATCCGGATGTTATCTGTCACTTTTATTCTTAAATCCAAATTTGTTTCATATTTTATTGTAAAAGGGCAAATCTCACCCTTGACCAAATAAGGAAGGGTGATTTTGATTCCCGCCTTTTTAGTAGTATTCTCATTGAATATCAAACTATATTTTACATCTTCTTTAAATTCTGTAGCATTAACTTCTTCATAAAATACAGATCTTCCAAATAGAGAACTCGCACTAATGACTTGTGCAAATGAGACTGTTTTTTCTGTAACTTTAGCATCTTTAATATAAATATGTGATGGACCAGAGGAAATGTATGGAAAATAGATCCTTTCCCTTATATTTGTATCTTCTACAAGTCTATCTATAGCCCATGTCTCTTTTACAGGATCTTCAAATAATATTCTGTAACTGGCATAAAATTCGATCTCAATTAGGCTTCCATTTGCTTTTATTAATTGTCCCCTAACAAATATAGAATTGTCTGGAGTTAAAAAATCTTTTTGAGCATCAGAGTTAATTCTAAATTTAATATTTTTTAATAATCCTTTATCTGGGAGATTAATTGTTAGATTGACTTCTAAATTATCAGCTAAAATAGTTGCATTACCATATTTATTAAATTTATTCCCTATGATTTTAAACTGATAATCAAAATTAGGTTTGATGATGTTATTTTCATCTTCATTTAAAAGTAATTCCTGTCCACTTTCCTGTGTTAATTTCCAATTTTCAATTGTGAAATTATACTCCCAAAGAATATGCATGGTAAAATTGAGACTATTATATCCGAAATAATCTTTATAATTGAATTTTAGAAAGTTAATGTCAACAATGTTAACGATTTTAATAATCGAATAATTTCCTTTATTAACTTGCTGAAGAGGAAGTCCTGTATTATTTTCAACCCAAATTTGAGCATCTAGAAACGGATTTAATCGTGGTGCATACAATAGATATCCTTCAAGGCTTTGTATTGAAGAATTATATGCAACACTTATTGATTCGTTTAATAAGACTGTAATTTTTTTATAGTCTGTAATTTGTTCATTGATGTTATCAACTTGTGCTAATTTATTTGTTTTTTCAAATTGTGTTCCTTTATAACTCATATTTAAAGCTCCAGAAAATAAGTCATCTTTGTAATCTTCATAATTACTCTTCATGCTATTTGAATAATTTATCCCTAACTCATTATAGATTAAATCTGTAACGTTTATATCCCCCAGAGCTTGTTTTTCCTCTTCTAGGATGGCTTCATAATCATCTTTTGAAAAAATTTGCGTTTTGAGAATGCCTTGATTATCATTAGAAGAAGAATTAGTAAAGTTAGGAGATGTAGTGTTATTCAATCCATTCAATAATAATGGAATAAAAATATTTAATACTATAAAAATAAATAAGAGCTTCCTTACTGTTGTTCTTCTCTTTTTCAAGGGTATTTTCATATAAATCCTTAATTATTCTCAGTTAGAACACAAAATTAAGTAACCTTAAATAATGTTTCTTAAGATTTTAATTTTTATTAGTTTATTTTCTTCCTTTATTTTTCAAGTAAAAAAATTTAAAATTTATTAGGTCTGGCTCAAGGAATTTTGACAAATTTATAATAAAAAAAATTTTTAAAAATTAAGAATATAAATTTATTTCTCCTAAACAATTATATATATTAAGAATATTCTTTTTTTATTTAAAATGCTAATTGAGATGAATGACTGAAAATCCTAATCGAAGTAAATTTTTGGAAGCCCTTCACAATGCAATTGATAACTTTATTGATAAGAAATATAATAAAGTGATAGCAATTTCACACAATGATGCAGATGGGATAAGTGCCTTACACATTATCCAAAATTTACTATATAGGATGAATCTTTCATTTGATTATTTTATTTATAATCGATCGGTTTCCTGGGCAAATTATCTGCAGGGAATTTTATCTAAAATTCAATCGGATAAAATTGCTTTGATATTTACGGACGTTGGTTCCAATCTTACAGAATTAATTCCAATTATAAACCAGAGAAAGGAACATTTCTATATTTTAGATCATCATGAAGTAGATGTCAATATTAACGATATAAATATTCCAGATAATTTATTTTTTGTAAATCCTACGACTGCAGGATACGACGGATTGGATCATATAGCAGGCTCAACTTTAGCTTATATGTTTGCAAAAAAAATTAAACCTATTCCCGTTAAAAAACTTGGATGGTTGACAATCATAGGAATTGCAGGTGATACATTAAGATCAACAGATAGACTCCAATCTTTTAATCGAGAGGTTTATGAAGAATTAGTGAGCGAGGAACTTATCGAAGATAAAGAAGGATTAATATTATTTGGAAGTATGCATGAATCTATTAAAAATGGTTTGAAATATTCAATTCTTCCTTTTATAAAAGGATTAGGGGGTGAAGAAGATGATATCCTCAAACCGTTTTTAAAATCCTTGCAAATAAATCCCAATAAAAAGGTTGTTGATTTAACTCCCATGGAAGTTCAAAAAATCCAAGATGAGGGAAATTTCAATAGTTATGGACATTATGCTATTTTACCCCAAAAACAAGGGATACTCAAATTTGCCTTTGAGCACGCTATTTTATTAAATATACTCTGCTTCAAAAATATTAATGCTGCTGTTTCAATTATCCAACGGAAATCAACAACTTTCTATGCAAAGGGAATATATTATGAATATATTTTTAATTTAGCTAAAAATTTAAGAACTTTAGTCACATTACCTCGTTTTGAGACGGATTCGGCAATTTTTATTGAAGCGGGTAAAAGCATACCAGCATCTAATTGGTCGGACACTGCAAGTTTTAGTATGGTAAATGAACTTCTTGATCCATATAAAATCTTGTTCTTAGGAGATGAAGAACACAAGAACCATACTATAAAGTTAAGTATTAGATGTACACGGAAATACTTAGCTGAACATGAAGGTAATGGAGTAAATATTATAATACAAAGGATTAAGGAAGATTTAGGGGGTATGGGGGGAGGTCATAAACTTGCAGGCGGACTCCGTTTATCTAAACCTTCTTTTGACAGATTAAAGAAGGGTATTTCTAAATATATCTAAAATTTTATAAAATTAAGTAAATAACTACTTTATTAAAAAAAATGGGATATATTGAAAAACAAACTGACAAAAGCTATTTCCTTCACTTAAATGTTAAACCTAATTCCAAAAAGTTCAATATTGTAGAGAATGGAAACACTCTCACAATATATCTTCTCTCAAAACCAATTAAAAACCAGGCAAACAAAGAATTAATTAACAAATTAAGAAAAATATTGGACATTCCTGCAACTCAAGTCCAAATTGTATCAGGTTTAAGAAGTAATAATAAAATAATTAAGCTGGATTTTATTAAGAAGATCTCTGTTGAGGCTATTATTAAAAAGTTAACCAATTGATAGGGTTGATTAACTTCCAATCTTTATATGACGACCACACTTCAAACATATGATAAAATGTGTCATACCTTCATCAGCCCTTCTTGTTTGTCTTGTTTCCAGGTGTGCCTTATCATACCCACAATTAGGGCATTTAAAATTTTTAATTGTGCTTTTCAAATTTTTTTCTTTCCAATTCATTACATCTGAAAGGTTCGTAACCTCTTCTCTAATAGAATGATCGATTTTTGTCTTCAGTTTGTATGAGTCCTTTTGCTCTTCAACAAATGGTTTTATCGCTCCACATTTACATTTAAAGACTTTTTCTCCATCTTTTTTAGAGGGAAGCATCATTCCACCACATTCATCACAAAATTCTACCATTAATAAACTCACATCAGTTGTGCTTAAAATTGTCTCTTTTATATATACTAGAAATAATCTTTATACAAAAAATTTTTTATAATAAATTAAAAACGCAACCCAAAAAGTAGAGCACAAAAAATTATTCCTGCTAAGATATCTGCTGTAGTTCCTGGATTCATTATGCCCATTTTTTCGTGTAATTTAAGATCTAATTGTTCGTTAAGGTTGAAGCCAATTTCAGATGAAATACCACCATATTTTAAAATTTCTGAAGCTTCTCGTGAAATTGATAAGGCCTCGTGTAAACTGGACTTTCTTATTATTAGGGTATCAGGATAATTAGAAAGAATTTTTAGAAATGTATCCACCGTCGTCGTATTAATATCTTTTGTTGAATTAAATCTCTCGAAGTAGTAGGGCAAACCTACATCCAAAACTATTCTAAATCCTTGGGAGTATTCGAGGCTAATTGAATCATAATCTTTAGAAAGCTCAAATATTTTTTTGAGATTTATCTTATCTTTTTTGATATTTGTTAAAGAATCCTTATCATAAACATCATATTTTTTTATTTTTCCAAGACCACCAGGATTACTTATTCTAATAGCTTCATACAAATCGATAGTGTCTTCTACAGTAGAATCCTCAATTATTTTATTAATATTTATTTTAAATTCCTCAATGCTCATTTTTTCTGTTTTTAAACAAATTGTTGCGGCAGCAGTAAGTGGACCGAGAAGTAAGATATGTCCTAACAATACGTTACCCCCTTTTTGCCATCTTATCATTTCTTTTGCAGCCTCTTTGAAGAAAAGTCCCAATTTTACGAAATTATGGCTTTTAAGTTTTATATTTGAATTTACATAGACTCTTTGGCACAAATCTCTAAAATTGGGTTGAATCGCTGCGATTCCTGCTAAAAAATGTTCAAATCTCGTGTCCTTAAAATCTTTAGTTCTATGTACATTTCCAGGTTTAGGCCAACCAGATAATTCTAATAAGCTGGAAAGAGTAATACATCTCATCAAGTCATCAGTAGACTTGATTTGTAAATCGAGGTTTTCTTTAAACGCCACGTTTAAAATATAATTTTTAAGTTATTTAATTATTATTAAGGAGTATAATCTTTATAAAATCAATAATAACTTAACTCTATCATCTTTTTGGCCTTAATCATATACCCATCCTTATCCACATCATTTAGTGCAATGGGTCTATAATCGCTATTAATTCCTTTTTTATGTAAAAATTTCTTTATTCGGAGCTTAATTGCTCTTTTAGATAGCTTTTTTGGTACGGTTATATTAACTTCAAATCCCTCACGGTTTATATCTATCTGAGGCAACGCCTCGGTCAAATATCTCAATAAATCAATAACTAATTGTTCGCTCTTGAAACTTAAATCTTTAATGTCTAAATTGATTTGTTTTGTGTTTAGTTCACTCATTATATAACCACAATTTTTGATAATTTAATATGCTATAAAATTTTTATGGTTTCATAACTATTTAGAATTATTATAGCAAATTTTCCTTGCTTTTTATTATTAAAACGTGCGATGATATATGTTACATTATGTAGATAAAAATTATAAGCCGGATGATAAAGACCTCATTGCAATGTATTATGTTGAGAGATCTCCTGAAACTTGTCCTAGTCTTGAACAAGCTTGTGAAGAAATTGCTAAAGAAAGCTCTATAGGGACTTGGACGGATATAATAACTATGTCAAAAGAAATTGCAGAAAGGTTAAGACCTTCTGTCTATTATATAGATGAGGATAATCATATTGTAAAAATTGCTTATACTCAAGAACTTTTTGAAGCAGAAAATATGTCTCAAATTTTAAGTGCTATTGCAGGAAACATTTATGGGATGAAAGCTCTTAAAAATTTAAGATTAATTGATATTACTTTTCCTCGTGATATTATTAACGCTTATCTCGGTCCTAAATTTGGAATTGAAGGAATTAGAAAGCTTACTAAGATTAAAAAACGACCTCTCTTAGGAACAATAGTCAAGCCTAAAGTCGGATTGAACGAGATTGAACACGCTAATGTGTGTGGAGAGGCGTGGAGAGGAGGGTTAGATATGGTTAAAGATGATGAAAACCTTACTAGCATGGTATTTAATAAATTTGAAAAGAGAATTGAAGAAACACTAAAAGTTAGAGATAAAGTAGAAAAAGAAACCGGGGAAAAAAAAATATATATGCCAAATATAACTGCTCCTGTTAGTACTATGAAAAAAAGAGCTGATTTTGTAATTGAGCATGGAGGTGAGTATATTATGCTAGATATTTTAACTGTTGGATTTTCTGCTTTACAAGAAATTAGGGACTATCTTGACGATAAAAATGTCGTTATTCACGCTCATCGAGCCATGCACGCCGCAATAACTCGAAAAAAGAAGCATGGAATGACCATGCTCGCTTTAGCGAAGATTATGAGATTATTAGGTATGGATCAACTTCATACTGGAACTATTATAGGTAAAATGGAAGGTGGAAAACAAGAAGTGCTTGAAACAAATAAAGTTATTACCAAAAATAAAATTCAAGGAAATAACAAAACTTTACTTGATCAAGATTGGGGTAAAATTAAACCTATATTACCTGTTGCCTCAGGTGGATTGAGTCCACTTCATATACCTGATTTAATCAAATTTTTAGGAATAGAAATGGTTTATCAATTTGGAGGGGGTTGTCATGGGCATCCTAATGGTACATTAGCAGGAGCTAAAGCCATCAGACAAGCTGTTGATGCTATTTTAGAAGGTTCAACTTTAATAGATAAGGCAAGTTCCAACATCGAATTAAGAAAAGCAATTGAAAAATGGGGTTAAACAATTCTTCTCTCAAAATTTCGAATTGTATTATTGTAAGGATTTTCCTTTCTTAAATCTACAAATCGTTTTCCTTTGCGACTTATTATAGGGATGGAATCCTTTTCGATATACCTTACAGAATTAGGGGTAATGTATGTCATTGAATATATGGAATCCTTAATGCTTAAAGGGTCTATATTTTCCCCCTCTACATAAATTCTGACTGTATCTATCCCATTTTCATCATCGATTACGAACAAGTAGTTGCTGATGTTTTTGAATGAATATAATGCAGAATCAACAGCAAACGGGCTAATTAAAGTTCCTTTTACTTTAACTAAATCATCAATTCTTTCTTCAATATGAGAGATTAGGGGTGTTTTTTCGCCGCAAGGACATGGTTCGTCTAAAATATAACCCAAATCCCCTGATCTAAAACGAATAGCTAATGTCCCTGTTTTCGTAAGAGTGGTATATGTCAATTCTCCTTTTCCATTTTTCTCATCTAATACTTCGATTAAGATATCATTCGTCGGCCAATGAAATCCCCGTTTTTCACTACATTCTGCTCCTGCTCCTACTTCTGATAAACCGTATCCGCAATAAAGATCTATATCCCATAAATCTTCAATTAATTGGCGCTTTTTATCAGGTAAAGGCTCTCCCAAACAATAGGCTTTTTTAAGAGATAACTCCCGAGGATCATTTCCCCTATCTGTGATTGTTCTACCAAGCTTTAATAAAAATTGAGGAACACCGATGAAAACTGATGGATTAAATATTTGGATCAAGCTGAAATGCGCCTCTGCTGTTGGTAATGCTCCGGCAGGTATAACTTTTCCCCCTAAATTGATGCATGAATCGTGCAAAACCAATCCCGCGAAGAACATTCCATATGGTGTGGAATTGTAAAAAGTATCATGCTTAGTTGCTCCAATTAATTTTAGGCATTTAATATTTTGCCATATGTAGATATCCCAGTCGTTTTTTGTAAACGCAACAACAGTAGGCTTTCCTGAAGTTCCTGATGTCGTATGGTACTTTATAACATCATTGGGTTTTGCTATCGCTTTAGTAAAATCTTCATTTAGGTGGGTCTTTGACACAGTAGGTAATTTCGGTAAATCTTCCCTGTTCTTTATATCGTTTCTATTGATACCATGTGATTTATAAAGATTTGCATATAACGGTGTTTTAAAACTTAAATCCATTGCTGATTCGAAATGATCCATATTTTATCCTAAGGGATAATAAGTAAAAATCTTTTTGTTCTAAATCTGAATTAATAGGAGTAATTGAAATGTGAAAAGAAGATGGCCTTATTCAACCATTTCTGGATATAATTTTGCGAAATAATTTGGAACATGACTCGAGGCAAAAATCCCTGCTTCGGTTATTAATCCGTCTATATATCTTCTCCTGATAGTTTCAAAAGCGGGATTTAGTATTTCGACCCCTTCTGGAGGATTTTCCCATATTTCTTTAGCATCACGCATTTCAATTTTTTCTAAAGTTCCTAAATTCGTTTCAGGATTATACTTCAATAAAGGTGATGCTACATAAAACGGAATATTCTCCTCATGAGCGACCAGAGCAAGTAATCTCGATCCAATTTTATTCAAAACGGTTCCTTCTGAAGTGATTGAGTCAGCCCCTATTAATATCAAGTCTACTTGAAAATGCTTAATAGCCCATCTCATTGCACTGTCAATTACATGAACTACTTCTATAGAGGCTCCTAACAATTCTAATACCGTTTTTCTCCCCTGCAACCGCGGTTGAGTCTCAGTGTTTATCACTTTAAATTTCTTACCTTGCTTTTTAGCTTCCAAAAGAATTGCAGTGACTAATGAAGAATGGCAATGTGTCATGACTACAAAAGTTTTGTCCGCCTCCGGAATTCGACGAGCACCGATTTCAGCAATCTTTTTCTTGGAATTTAAAAGCATTTGATAGTATTCATTTTTATAAATTTCAATTTTTTCAGGAACTTCTTCTAAACTACATTTATTTTTTTCATTTTCTAATTTATTCATAATATAATTTAACCCATTCCTCATTGCCGGTTCTGTTGACCTGGTATTAATTAAAATCTCTCTTGCCTTATATAAGTCATCCAAACAAGTGTCTATTTCACGATATTTCAATCTTTTTGCATAGCTGCTTAAAAAATCAATCGCACTCAGAGCAACATTAGTTGCACCCTGAATCTCTAAGGATTTTATTCTTTTCGCATCTTTTAATAATTGATCCATATCTAATCAACTGTAAGGGATTAGAATTCATTTTATTAATATTATAAAAGTAAGGGATTTTATTTTTATGTATCTTCATCTAATTTATGATCACCATCAAGCTTATAATCTTCTGGATCCACTTCAATATAAATATATCCAACATACCCGCATTTCTCATCACTGCATTCAAACATACCAGGAGCTAACCATCCACTTACGTTGATGGCATTTCTCAATGTTGGTTTCTTACATTTTGGGCATAATCTTATTTTTACCATTGTTATAACTAAAAACTAGTCATTAGATTAATTCATTTCACTACATACTTTTAAAATTAGGTATTATTACATCTTGTTAATAAATTTATACGGTATAACAAATAAATATTAATCCTTTTTAAGATAAAAGAATAATAGAGATATGCTCATTAAAAAAATGTCGTATGAAATAATCAGATCAGTAAATCTCGCAAGTATACTATTCAATAGAAAAAAGTAAATCTTAAAGATGTCAGATTTAGAGTTACAACGAAAAATTTTACCAAATGAACCTGGAGTTTATATATTTAAAGATAAAAGTAATAAAATCATTTACATTGGTAAAGCACGTAATCTCAAAAAAAGAGTATCGCAATACTTTGTAAAATCCACGTACATCGATCCATATTATGAGGAAAAAATTAAGGATTTAGTTAAAAGAATTAAATCAATAGATTATATCGTTACTGAGAATGAAAAAGAGGCGTCTATTTTAGAAAATATTCAAATTAAGAAACATCTGCCACGTTTTAATGTAATTATGCGAGATTCTAAGTCATATCCATGGGTTGGAATATTTTATTCCGAAGAGTATCCCCGAATTAAAATTTTAAGAAATCCTCAATGGTATTCTCAGGAAAATCTATTCTTAGGACCATATACTGATAAGAAAGAGATCAGAAGAATTCTACGAGATCTAAGAAAAATTTTTCCATATTGCTCATGTAATAAAAAAGTGCAAAAAAGGACAAGATCCTGTTTATATTACCAATTGAAACTATGTCCAGGACCATGTGTCGGTGCTATTGAAAGAGCAGAATACCTTGAAAATATTAAAAAAATTGAATTGTTTTTAAAAGGTGAAACTGAAGAACTTAAAAACCAAATCAAACAAAAGATGGAAAGAGCAGCTAAAAAACAAAATTATGAAATAGCAGCATTTTGGAGAGATAAATTGGAAGCAATCGACCATTCCACAGCGAGTCAACATGTACTTTTAGACAAAGAAGTAAATAAAGATATAATTGGATATACTAGCAATAATAATTATGCTACTTTAGTTGTTATTCATATTCGAGAAGGAAAAATCTCAAATAAGAGTTCTTTTAATTTTGACTTAAGAGAAAAACTAAATTTAAGAGAAGAAATATTAATTTCTGTTTTAGAGCAATATTATCAAGATCTCAAGTATACTCTTCCTGATATTATTGTTATACCCAAAAAGGATGAACGAATTAACCTTTTAAAAGAAATACTAAAAGATATTAAAAAAACAATCCAAATCAGAACTCCCAAAGCTGGTGAATTTGGATTAATGAGAATTGCATTAAAGAATGCTAAAGTCATGTTAGAACAACAAATACAAATGGAAGATATCAAGCAAAAAGAGGATGATCAAATAAAAAAAGCACTGCAAAAAGCAAAAGAACTTCTAAACTTACCTGATGAGCCAAGAATAATTGAAGGATTTGATATTTCCAACATAGAAGGTACAAATGCAACAGGATCCATGGTCTATTTTCTCGAAGGAAAACCATATAATAAGTTTTATCGACATTATAAAATTCGCTCAAAATCTACTCCGGATGATGTTGCCATGATGAAAGAAGTTATTAAGAGGCGCTATAGCTTTTTAATAGAAAAAGGGTTTCAATTACCCGATTTAATTTTAGTGGATGGTGGAAAAGGGCAATTAAATGCGGGTATTTCTGTTTTAAAGGAATTAGGAATTGATGGAATACCAATTATAGGATTGGCTAAGCGATTCGAAGAAATTTATCTTCCTGGAAAAAAAGAACCACTTATTTTACCAAAGACCTCACCTTTATTGAAATTATTTCAAAGAGTCAGAGATGAAGCACATAGATTTGCAGTTAGGCTACATAAAAAGCAGAGAAAGAAAAAAATGACGGGCTCTTTATTAGACGATATAAAAGGTATAGGACCGGCAACGAGAAATAAATTATTAACTCATTTTGAGAGTCTTGAAGGAGTAAAGAAAGCCACTTTTGAAGAGCTGGCTCAGGTAGTTGGGAAAAAATATGCTGAACTCATAATCAACAATTTAAAATGATAAATATTTAAGGTATATCTAAAAAATTTGAAAGATAGATTCAAAAAGCGAGTAAATAATTAACATGAAAATGTAGATAATCGAATCTGAGCTTTACTCGCCCCAATCTTCTTCAGCCATCTCAGCTATTTCTGCTTTGGCTAATTCTCCGTTAATTTTTATAATTTCCAAATCTACTCCACAATCAGGGCAAGGGATAACTTCTCCTTCAATTGTCCCTTCATCTAACTCCATTTCAAAATAACACGAGGGACATTCACACTTTACCATTATCATCAATTTCCTTTTAATTTTTAAGTTAAATACATAAGTATTGAATAAATATAAAAAAAATCCATTAAAAATAAAATTTACGTTATAAACAAAATTATAACCTGATTTTTCTTTTATAATTATTATAGGATTTTGCTCATTTCATACGTAATCCCATATTCCTCACTTTGAGATTGTTCCCCTTTCTTATAACCTAATTTTTCATAAAAATTTACAGCATTAATACTTGAATTTAATCTTAGTTTTTCAATTTTCCTTTCTTTTGCTAAATTCTCAATGATCTCCATCAATTTGTTTCCAATTCCCATGCTATGATACTCTGGATTTACAAATACGGTACCAATATAATCATTTAAAATAGTTATAGTTCCAATAATTTTAGAATTTTCAAAAGCAACAAAGAATTCGCGTTCTTTTGAAAGTCCAATCAAAAATTCAGGAGAAAACTCATTACACATATAATCTATTACTGATTTAGGGTAATATTTACTATTAACTTCAGATAATGCTTTTCTGATTAAATATGACGCTTCTATTGCATCCTCATCTTTAAATTTTCTAATTTTGATCAAGTAATATCACACTTTAGGCTTTGATTAGGGCTTATAGGCAAAACACCACGTTTTTATAATTTATATTTACCTCTAAAAAAGAGTCATTAAGTTTAGCAAACCCAGAATTTTGGTCAGTATCATTCATAATTAACATCTTAAATTTATTATAATATGTAAAAAAAAATTGATTATAAATACTCATTTTTCACCCTTGAGAGTAAGGCAATTAATATTATTGATATCCCTAAGATTATAAATGTATAATTCAAATTCCACATTGCTAGTAATCCTATAATTGGATAGAGTATTGTAATTATTAAGCTCCGTATCATACTAATTGTGCTTAAAACAGTAGCTCTGTTTTCTTTTTCTATATTCTTGTTAATTCCACTGATAAATATGATATTTCTTGAGAATCCAATTCCAATGATAATTAATATCAAAATAATACCAATTGGAGTAATTGAAATGAATGCTATAAGAATATATGCTATGCCTGGTATTAGTGTATAAATTGTAAGAAACAATTTTTTATTTTTCAAGCGTTTCTGTAATTTTGGTATGAGGTTAAAAAATATTATTTGTGTAAAAGTCATGGTGGCTGCTATAAAACCGAAAAACACCAAAGGCACTAATAATACATCTAGATAAAGCTGATAAGTCCACACTAAGAGAAATACTAACACATCAACAATTACAAAGTCAAATGCCAGAATTCTCAAAGTTTTCTTTTTCTTGAGCTCACTGAATCCTGATTGAACGACGGATAGGTAATTTGATGACGCTCTTTCTAAGTCATGGTTGGGTTCTTTAAGTGATAACGTAATTAAAGCTGCTATAATAAAAGGAAAAAACATGAATGTCATAGAATATTGAAGCGGATAAAACAATGTTATCATGGAACCAATAGGAGCCGATATTCCAATTCCTGCTAAGAAAAAACTTCTATTTCTGGCTATTATTTTTGGCATTTCATTTTCTCTTTCCATTTTTCTTAGAGTATCGAAAACAAAGGCCTCATCAGACCCAGATATTAGCGCAAATCCTAATGCAAATAAGGTTTCTCCAATAATAAACAGTAAGATATTTGGCATACTTGAATAAATTATTGCTGCTAGCGCCATTGCTAATGCTCCTAAAAATAGTGAAAATTTTCTACTGATATAATCTGATATTGCTCCACAAGGAATTTCAAGTACAACAATCATAATTGTAAAATAGCTCTGTAATAGCATTACTTGAAAAAATGTTAATTCACCCCATTCCAGAAAAAACGGCAATAAAACTCCTGAAATAAAATGGCAACCTCTAAAAAAAGACACTAAATATGACTTGCGTATATTAGCCTTAAAGCTGATTCCTTTGAAATCAATGTCTTGTTTTGGTAAAATCTTTCCAAACTCTCTGGTTTTTTCTAATTCTGACATTTTTTCACACCTTTTTTAAATTTTTTTTATGTTATCGCAAAAAAACAATTTTGGCATATGGATTTCTATGATTAAAAGAATGTCCATTTAAGTATGGTGAGGAAATGTTGAAAGTATTAAAGTAATAAAGTAGTCGGGGTGCCAAAATTATGTTAGATAATAGCCATTCCTAAAGGGAATGAAATATTAGTCATGACTATAAGATTATAAGCAGACGAAGTACGGATTAATACTGTTCTTTTTATAATCCAATATCCAAGAGTAAAGTTAATAGTCATGGTATTATCAACAACTTTATTGGTTAATACTTCATTCAATAGCATAATTTATAAATTTATCGTGAAATTTCTGGACTTACATCAATGTGGTGGGAAATTGATGGGAATGTATTTAAATTTCTTTTTCAAATTAGACTTTTTTTACCAATTTATTTAGATAAAATCTCATATGGAAATTTTTGCGTGACATTCAACTAACATGAATAAAATTGTTTAATACTAAGAGTAGAAAGCTCAAAAAATATAATTAAAACATTAAACGTTCTCGTTTAATTTCCCAATTCTGAATGTGATTGACTTTGATTAATTCACATAAACTTAAGGTCTTTAACAATTTCTTAAATTCCTCTAAGGTCTCAAATTCTTCAATGTTAAATAAAATCAATTCTACTAAAATAGATTTTAGAGAAGAGTAATTTTTAGGAGGAAATTTTACATTATTCTTAAAAAATCATAATTTTGATGGAATTTACATTTGATCAATAAATTTGGTAAGAAAAAAGAGAGGGATCGCCTTTAACGCACTAATGAAAAAATATAGAAAAATTATGTACAGAAGATATTGATTTAGTTTTATAGTAATAAAAAAAAAAAGAATTTTAAAGATTAATGTACTACTTACCTTTTTTAATTAAAATTATACCAACAATTAACAGTATAATTCCTATAATAAGACCTACAACTCCCATAGTAGTATAATATGCTCCAACATTACCTGAATAACCATATGCTGCGGCTTCTGATTCATAAGAACTAATTACTGAACCTGCCCATATCAAATAAATTCCCCAGAATATCAATCCTAAACCTACTAAAACTAATATAATTCCTATAATAAATAATGCTAAATTCTTTGCTGCCATATTTCTAACCTTTATTATTTAAAATTTATAAAAAATTGCATTTAAAGTAAGTTACATTTCTTTATATTTAAAGCTTGCTCTATAATGAAGTGGACTTTTATCAAAATGGAATAAATTTCGGAAAGTTTCAGTGAGTTTTAATTTTTATCGATGATAATTTAAATATTCAAATAAATATTATGAGTGCATGTTGAGATTAGCACTAGACCCATGTTAAGAAGAATTACTCCTTTTTTCTTTAAATGCGTGATCACTTATTATAATTTAAGGAAAATAGTCTTATATTTCTAAAAAGTTTTTAACTTGTTGCTCAGTTTTAAACTTGCCTATTTTCTCTAATTTTGTCTCGATTTTTGATTGATTGTTAAGGATTTTAATTTTATTAGAATAATTTAGACTATTCTGAATCACTAAGCTTATATTGCTATGAATTCTTATCGAATTTTTTTAATTAGATTCAAATCAAAATACAAAAATTATCCGTAAAATTGATATGAAGAATAAATGTAGACCATACAATGTAATTTTAAAACTCATCGATAAATCTAATATCATTGAAATTAATCGTAGTTATAAATATTATAGGACCATATATCCTTGTTTTTTACTAGATCTTTTAATAAATTTTCCGCGATTGGAGTGATATGGTGGGAAAATGATGGGAAAAAATAAATCATACCACAAAAATTAATAATTTTTACACATTAGACACAACTAATTTTAGTAATTCTGTAGTAGTTTCGCAATAAAGTCTTGCTAATGAATCTCTTCTCGCTTCACTATACACCTTTATTGCAGAATCTTGTGAGGGAAAAACTAATACAAACCAATCCTTTTCATGACCAAACCTTAAATTATTACCCACTTTATTTACAGTTTCCCCTTCTTTAGATAATTCATCATATAACTTTTTAATAATAATATCGAGTTTTTGTTTTAATATAGGAATCTTTTCATGGTATGAATAATATTTAGGAAGTTTGGATATTAAGTTAGATAACTTTGTACCAGAATCGACTAAAATCTCTATTAATTTTGCGCTAATAAAAAATCCATCACTTACTTTACTAAAATTAGTAAAAACAGGTCCTCCACACAATCTATCTGTTCCAAAAATAAAATACTTTTCTTCAGTAAGTAATTTATTAATCTTTTTCTTTAAATATTTGTTTTCGACATATGATTTTAAAACTTGTATATTATAACGTTCAGCAAGATTTTCAAATCGCAGAGATGAGGCTAAATTTAACAGGAAAATAACACTTTTATCACTATTCTCTTTATGTTTTATGTAATTTTCAATGATGAGTGCAGAAATAATGTCTTCAGAATAACATTCAAAATCATCACTTATTATGGTAACTTTATTAGCATCACAATCATGAGCAAAACCTATATCCAAGTTACCTTTCCATAGTGCTAGCATCAAGTCTTTCAAATTTTCTTTTATGGGGTTCAATTCTCGAGGAAATTCATTGTTCTTATCTAATTCCTTATTAATCACTAAAACCTCACACCCCAATCTCTCCAATATATTTGGAGTAAAGAGTTTACTTGCTCCCGCACCTGGATCTACAATTACCCTAAGTTTATTCTGTCTTCTAATTTCTACTATATTAAAATTTTCTAATAAATCATTAACGTATGTAGAAATGGGATTAATGTTTTGCAAAATCTGATTTTTTTGAATGTAATTATAATGCTTTGAATACTCTCTATTTTGATTTCTGTATTCTCCTTTCAATTCAAAAATAAATGAAAAATCATCATCAATATATAATTTAATTTTATTCCAATTAATAGGTCTATTAGAAGCTGAAATTAAAATCCCTCCTTTTATATTATATTTGTTTTTTAAATAGAAAATAACTGGGGTTGGGCAAATCCCTAAATTATTTACCTTACAACCAACAGAATGCAAACCTTCTATAATCGCGTTTTCAATAAGTTCCCCGCTTGGTCTTGTATCTCTTCCTATTATCGCTTTATTATCTTTCTCTCTAATCCATAATCCGTAAATAGCTGCTAGATCTTTAATTATTGAGGGATTTATTTTAAAACCTATTTTTCCTTTAATTTCATTTAATTTCAGTATTAAATCTTTTTTCTCCATCAGCAATTATACTAACAAAAATAAATTTATGTAATTTTTGAATTTTGCTTAATAATTTGTTAAGAAAAATGGATTGAGTTCATCAATAATAAGCTATCTCTACCTTTTCATCGTTTACAACTTTTTGAATCTGTTCTACAATTTGCTTCTTCCTTGCCTCGTCAATCGAAAAGACAAAATAACTCGCGGGAATTCTTGCCACGGAATATATCTGAACTAAATCCGGTTTAATCTTCTTGATTGCTAAAGATAACTTAGATATATTCGCAGGATTATTATTGGGAATGAAATCTTCTCTATATGAATTATAAATTAAACTCTGGATTGCCAATTTATGATTTTTTGGCATTTCTTGTTTTAATTTTACAAGAGAATCAATTATGGTTTCGATAGCTGGAGCTTCTGGATGAGGAAAATTAGTTCGTTGTAGATCTTCGTCTGTCGAGACATCTAATTTAGCTAAAACTAAATCAAACTGTTTTACTCTACTTCTTATTTCTTGCATATATAACGTGCTTGAATTAGTAAATAATGTAAGTAGAGGCATTTTCTTTGTCCATTCAATCTCTTCTCTTACATCTGTAGTAATTCTATGAAAATCTAATAAATCTTCATTCAAAGTCGGTTCTCCATTATATCCGAATGTAATTGAATCTAGATGATGAAAAAATTTTAGGATGTCTTTTAATTCTTTCCTAAATTGTGGAGAAGGAGGGGCCTTTATTCTAAAGTTAGGAGAAACCAATTGGTCAGTTGAACCTATTTCACAATACACGCAATTGAAGGTACACAATTTATATTTTGGTAAAATATTTACACCTAGAGAAAGCCCTAATCGCCTTGACTGAAATGGACCATAAGTATACATTCGCAAAATATTCATTCGCTAATTTATGTTAGAATTAATCAAATTAACGCTTTATAATTATAAAACTTAATCTAAAATGATTTTCTATTTTTTAAAAAATATCAAATTTAATACCAAGAGTAAATGTTCTTAGTGACGTGAATAAATATTTTTATATTTTATATATTTAAATAAAAATTTAATACTTGTGAAGTAAATTATTTAAATGTTAGATTTGAATAGCCCGATTCGTTTACCCGAAGAGAAAATTAAAACAGCTGCAAAAGTTATGGGTAAAACATTTCAGCAAGAACCATTTTCAGTATATACTCTTCCCGACAGCCAAGAAAGAAAAGAAAAAAACCTTTATGCTTTTGAGTTTATATTAAGATATGGAACTTTATTCGGTGAAGTATATACTACATCTCATAACCTGGAGGGAATTGCGATTTGGCTTCCTTACTGGGAAGCAGAAATGAAGGCAAGAAAAATAAGGAAAGCGGGATTTAATTCTTTTTATAAAAAGATGGGAGATGAATATTTTAAAAGACTAGAACTGTGTGAAAGTCATAAAGTTTTACTCCATAAACGACATACAGCAGATTTTTCTCACTGGTATTTAAGCTCTATTGGTGTGAATCCTATACATCAAGGTAAAGGGTATGCGAGCAAATTATTAAAACCAAAATTGGCCCAATGCGAGGAGCAAAATATTCCCTGCTATTTAGAAACTCATGATGAGAAAAATGTTTCTATTTATCAACATTTAGGTTTTGATGTTATTGAAGAAGATATAACTCCTAATACAAACCTTTCGATTTTCGCTATGTTGCGAAAATAACAGTGCCCCGTTTTTAAATGGATAAATATTTTTTTATAAATAATTCTATAGCTTGATTCATTTCCTCAGGTTTTTCAAGCATAACCATATGACTTGCTTTTTTTATTATGATCAATTCAGATGTTTTTAAGTTTTCATGGAAATAGGTTGAATATTTCGGAGGAGTTAAGCGGTCATCACTTCCGCAGATTATTAGACATGGAACATTAATTAAGCTCATCTTGTCCATTCTATCAAATGCGTCACAGATTTTAAAATCGCTATAAATTACCTGAGGTTCTGTTTTGGATGTTTCAGCTAAATATTCATTAATTAATTCTTTTGATGTTCTACGATAAAAAGCTCCAATGGGTAACCCTTTTAAAAATTCTTGAAAATCCTTCTGCAAGGAAGTAAGAATGATTGGACTTACTCTTAATCTAGCACCTGTACCTACTAAAATTAACGCAGAAACTTCATTGGGATAATTAAAATAATATGATTGAATGACAGCTCCACCTAAAGAATGCCCTACTAGAACAATATCCTTTAATTTTAGAGCATTAACCAGGCTATTAACAACATCAACGTAAAGTTCAAGGGAAAGTTCTGAAAAATTATCTGATTGATCATGAGAAGGTAAATCAATTGCTATTAGATTATAATTCGTGTTAAGTTTCGCTAACTGATTATTCCACACATATGAATTTCCTCCCGACCCGTGTATAAATACAATTGCTTTTCCTGCTTCAGCTTCCTTAATTTGATAAAAAATGTTCTTTTCTTTATATTTTAAAAATGGCATAATATCCCTTTTTTCTATTAATATCGAAAACCAAAATGCAATAAATAAAATAAAATCAATAAAAAAAACATTTTTAAAAATTATTATACGAATCTATTTTTTCATCGCATCTGAAAATATCATTTTATCGCTAATTATTTGCCATGTTCTCCATCCTTTCTCCACTTTT
The DNA here is from genome assembly GCA_048941265.1 of Promethearchaeota archaeon. GTDB lineage: Archaea > Asgardarchaeota > Lokiarchaeia > Sigyniarchaeales > SOKP01 > LW40-45. The sequence goes on along the minus strand of JBHLNT010000034.1, from coordinate 2,959 downwards.
TCTTTTGCTTCTTTGATAAACGCATCATAGCCAATCTCGCGGCATTTTTTTAAATTATTAATAGTATCTTTACTATAGCGAATGCAAATTATTTTACTCATTTGTCCTTTATCTACGATAGGCATGGCATCTTTGTTTATATTCGGGCAAGGAGTTTCTGATTCTGGATTGTATTCATCACACTCAGCACATGTCCAATACCCTTTAGATTTAACACAATTTGCTATGCCGCAAATAGCTGATGGGGGACCTTGATTGTTGAAGCATCCTGGGCAGAGCCCTCTCTTACCCATTTTAACGTATTTCTTCAATGTTTTTAACGTAGTCTTAATTCCTTTTTCATTCAAACCAAGAACAGGACCAACATCTAGCATATTCCACCCTTCCCACACATCTACAAGTTTTTTTGCCGCTTCAATTCCCTCCCCGAGATGGGTATCGCATCCTAGACAAAGAATTCCGCATGGGGCTAGAATTCCGCGATCTTCTTCCTTTATATTCTCTAATCTTAAACTCAAATAATTTCCACCTAATAAATTATTAATTTTAAAATAAAATTACTGTTAAAAATAATATTTTTTAATTCAAATAATGATCGAAAAATTTTTTATAGGAAATTATTTATTTTCTTTTCGGGAGATTGTAGTAATCTAACAGAAACCATCAAAGCAATGCTTAAATTAGAACTTATGACCATTTTTGACATAGTTCCCGTTTAGACTGAAGAAATTATGCCTCTTGCTGAGGAAGTTCAAAAACATGGTAGCGCAACATTAAGTCCGTTATAATTTGAAAGCAAGAGAATATTATTGAATTAATGAAATAATTTGCTGAAACATATATTTTTTTTCAAATAAATAATCAAGAAAAATAATAAGTGAGTTAGAAGAGTTCTATATTAGCTAATCTCCATTTTACTAAATGATCGTGCGCCTATTAGGATAAATGTAGTTCCAAACAGAATCATAACTAATAAATCTAACCATATGGGAAAAAATGAAACATTTAATAATACTGCTCTAAATAGATCAACGCTATAAGTGAAAGGATTACATATCATTATAACTTGCATAAAAAATGGAACATTATTGAATGCAAATAGTGCCCCAGAAAACCAGAACATGGGCATGACGACAAAAGTTTGTATTAATCCGAACGATTGGAAGTCCCTAATCCTTGTACTAATAGTTAATCCTATCCCTACAATACCTATGCTAGCTAAGAATGCTACAGGAATAATTAACAACATGCGCCAAATTAAACTAATATCATAGCCAAAAAATCCTAAGGCTGCGCTTAAACCTACAATTATTTCAACCTGAATTAAAGTTTGCAAGGCAACTCCTAAAGTTTTACCCATCATCAATGTTCTTCTGCTCACAGGAGCCACAATTAATTCTTTCATGAAACCAAACATCTTATCCCTCATTACTCCCATTCCACCAAAGATCCCTGTAAAGAGAATCATTATTGCGGCTATACCTGAAGCTATGAATGCTCTGGAATCGATAGCTACTCCTTGAATATTTATTCGAATAATAGCAAATCCAGCACTAAATATCAACAAAAAAAGAAATCCCTGGGCTAATGATGAAATAACTCTAGGTTTGCTTCTTATATATTCCATCACTTCCCTTTTGGCCAAAATCCACACAGCTTGATAATTAAATTTTCTTAGCATTGAAAATTCTGACATTTTATCTCACTTCCTTAATTGCCTCATTTGAATAAATTGTTTTATATTTTTAGAACGATTCGACGATTCCTCTCTTATCGCTTTACCCACAAAATGCAAAAAAACATCCTCTAATTTAGGCTGGTGCATATTAACCGTTTTTATAGTTAAATTATTATTATTGATTTTTTGAATAATTTGAGGAAGAGACTTTCCTCCATTCTCGCAAGAAATAGAAATTATTGGCTCGGTTTCATTTTCTAGCTCCGTTATTTCTCCGTCTCTGATTTTAGCAATTTCATCTTTAATCCCTTCTGGAATTTGATTTAATTGGTCATCCGTAAAAAGATTCGCAACCTTTTTTTTCATTTCTAATGGAGCATTCAAAAACATTTGGGATGCCATCGGATATTTTTTCCATGCTGATATAAGTTTATTAGGATCTGATATTATCTCTCTTACTCGTGCTTTAATCATTTCAGGATTAACATTTGGAATATTTTTAGGGAGATTAAGATTCATAGGGATTTCATCTTCCAAACCTTTCAAACTACCAAAAGTTAGATTTTTAATTCCCGGCAATTCCCTAAGCTGAGTAATTAGCATCGGAATTCTAGTTTTATCTTCAAATTTTTCGAATTGTATATCAATTATATCTCCTGAGATTTGTTTTTTAAGATTCTCAGAAGAATCCAAGGCAATTATTTTACCATGATCCATAATACAGATTCTATCGGCAAGCTCATCTGCTTCTTCCATATAATGGGTTGTAATTAAAATTGTAATATTTAAATCGTGATTTAATTCCATAATTTTTTCCCAAATTTTTCGCCGTGTCTGAGGATCTAATCCCAAAGTTGGTTCGTCTAAAAACAAAATGTGAGGTTCATGTAATAATCCTCGTGCGATTTCTAATCGTCTTTTCATTCCTCCTGAATAATTTTTTACAAAAGCACTTGCTTTATCTTCTAAATCAACTAGCTTAAGTACCTCTTTAATTTTTTTCCGTCTCTTGCCTTTTGGCATTCCGTATAAAATAGCGTGTAGCTCTAAATTTTCCAAACCTTTCATTTCACTGTCTAACGACGGTTCTTGGAAAACGATTCCAATGCTTCTTCGAACATAGTGTGGATTCTTTTGGACGTCAAAATTATTTACAACAGCCGTTCCTTCAGTAGGAAATAATAGAGTGGCTAGAATTGATATTGTGGTAGTTTTTCCCGCTCCATTAGGTCCTAGTAAAGCGAAAATTTCCCCTTTTTTTATATTAAAACTAATATTATC
>JBHLNT010000211.1:0-7220 GCA_048941265.1 Promethearchaeota archaeon | reverse complement strand
ATCCCACTTTACCATTGAAAATGTTGAAAATTTCCTGTCGAGTCTTCGGGAGCAATATACTCGGAAAGTCAAGGTAATTTTTCCTCGATTTACAATTAAAATGAAATATAAACTTACAAGGGCTTTATCGGAACTGGGAATTGTTGATGCTTTCACTAAAAGTGCCAATTTTTCAGGAATTTCTAAAGAACCAAACATATTTATTTCTGAAGTTATTCATAAGTCTTTCGTTGAAGTAAATGAGAGAGGTACCGAAGCTGCAGCAGTAACTGCAATCGGCATTGTGGGGGCATCAATTGGACCTATAAAAGAGCCTCCAATATTTCGAGCAGATCATCCCTTTATTTTTCTAATTCAGGATTCGCAAACAAAAACCGTTCTCTTTATCGGAAAGTTAATGAATCCTAAAGTGTGAGGGAGTATCTCCTTACCATTCCCCTCCTTAGAAGGAGTAGCTTATTTAATTTATATCGTTCCCATATTTGTCGAATAAATTGCTTTTCTCACAGTAGTTAAAAGAGCTTCTTTTAAAAGAGAAAATTTATCCACACTTACTCCGTTCCACTCATAGAATAAAGAGCTATACTCCATGATTTTCTCTTTAATTTTTGGAGTGAGATCTTTAATAATTTTTTGATAATTTGCGTCAAATATTAAGGCTATATCAATTGATATATCCTTTAAATGATCAAGCTTAATAATTAGGTTTCCAAATCGGACTAAATCTAATTTATCTTGTTTGGTGATTAAACCTTTAGCAAATTCATTTAATGCGACGAGGAATGAACTTAGAGTAGCATAAGAATCATCCTTAATGATTTCTTTAAATGTATGTTCTAGAATACGCTTACCTGAAGGGTATTCGTATAAAATTAAGTGATAAAGCATAGATGAAAATCTAATAAAACTTGCATAATTTAAACTTATTTGAATTTGATATATTCTGAGATAAATAGGTGTAATATGATCACGAAAGAACTTAATTTTCTTAGTTTTTTTATAAAAATTTTAATATAACAATATCACCTTACAAAAAGTTAAAAAGAATATAAACTCGACAAAATCTATTTCTCTTAAAAAAACTCGGGGTTTAAGAGAAAAAAATTGAAATTATATTTAAAAAATATTTGTTAGAATGGAAAAATTCGATTGCTTTCAAGTATACAGCTACAATCATAGCGTAAATATGCTAGTAGATAAAATATGGGTAAAAAACGACAGAGTGTACTTTAGAGTTTTAGAAGAATTAAGTAATTCTCATAAGAATTTAGAGCTAAAAAAAGAGCAAGATCCGAATGTGTATTCCATTCATATTAATTCTTTCTTTACAATAAGATGCAAATTGTATTTTTGAATTAAATTAAATTCTCATCAGCTATACTTAAAACTCAAATTTTATTAAATGAAAATAATTACAATAAAAACATATCATTACATTAAATTAAAATAAGGCAAAAAACCTTGATACTATCAAAAAGATCCATAATTCTGATACTTGCATCAGTACTAATTGCCAATACTACTGGAATGGGGGTATTTGCTTATGCTCCTAGATATTTATTAAATTTGGGAGTGGATGTAATTGTTATTCAACTTATCTTGACATTTTTCATTTTCACAACCCTTGCATTTCCCCCATTAGTAGGTAAACTATCGGATAAGATCCAACATAGATCAATGCTTTTTAAACTTGGAGCAGTTGGAGTCAGTATCATCTTTTTTATTCTTACAACAGTTTTAAATTTGTTTTTAATCGTAGTTTTAATGATTTTATACGGTTTCTTCAGTACATTTGCGAATTTGAAATTTGTGCTGTATGGGGAATTAGTAGAAAATGACCATCGATTTATCGCTTATTTCGCAGCTATTACCGCTTTAGGATGGTTTTTAGGAGCGTTCTTAACAGGTGTTTTTGTTGAGATATTTGGTATCGATCGATATTTCCAATTTCTATTATTAGTATCTCTCATAAACCTCGTTATCATCATGTTCATTAAGGAAAATAGGGCATTGATCTTGGAACGCCATGAAAAAGTAACTATTGAAAACCTAGAAAATACAATTTTGAATGATCGGGATGAAACAAATCATATTTCTCGTTCTATTTATCCGAGCTTATTTTTTCGAAATTTTGGAGTGCGACCAATACTATTAATTCTAGCCATTTTGATGTTTTATCATCTTTCTAGCGATACTGAGATAGGTTTTTTAATTGGTATTAATTATCTGATTCAATTTTTTCTCAACATTATATTGGCACATATCATAACCGAAAAAAATTTGAAATGGATCATGGTTATTGGCTATATTTTAAGTGCGATCACGATTTTTGCCTGGATTCTTGCTACTGATTTCTGGAGTTTTTTAATCTGTCAAATATTAGTGGCTCTTTCTTTCGCCATGTTTATGACAGCAACTCAAATTTACGTTACAAAAAACACAACTCCTCATAATAAAGGTAAATACGTTGGATATATGAATACTGGCACTCAATTGGGCTCTTTTTCTGGAGGGATAATGTTTAGCCTACTTCTTGTGTTATATTCAGGCAATTATTATCCCGCGATGTATTTCATGATCATCTTTCCTGCCATTTCAGCGTTAATTATTCTTGTAAAATTTGAAAGCAAAAACGATTGAGAGCTCAAATTCCAAAAAAACAACAAATTAAGAAAAAATATTACATAACAAATTTGTGGAGAATCATATTCAAGTCGTAAAATAATCCATGAGCGCTCTAATAATAGGTAAAAAGAGCTTTATGACATAATAAACGTTAATTTATCACTATAATATCAGGTGCTGTGGGAAAGATGAGCGATGAAGTTCATTTTAGATAAAAAATCATTCGGTTCTGATCATTATCCAATCGTTTTGAAAATGGATATAGAAAGCCCTTTTATGATTATTCAATTTCAGAGTTCATTTAAAGCATTATTCACTTTACTTATCTATATAAAATTTTTTATATATTCAATTTCTTAAATTTGTTTATTATGGGATTGAAAATTTTAAAAAAAGAGAATCTTTTTAATAGAATTATCTCAAAACTTTGGTTGAAAGATGCTTATAGAAAGATTGAGAGAATTGAGAAATTTCTTAATAAAGAAGGCAAAATTCTAGACATAGGTGGAGGTCTCGGAACTGTGTCTTACCTTTTAAAAAAAAAAGGATACGACTCAAAAGTTATTGATGTTCAAGATGTTTCCATTTTTAAAGATATTCAACCCTTAATATATGACGGAATAAAAATTCCCTTTAATGATAATATATTTGATATAGCACTCATTCTAACAGTGCTACATCACACAAAATCCCCGGAAATAATTCTAAATGAAGCGAAAAGAGTTGCTAAAAGAATAATCATTATTGAAGATATCTACAATTCATTATTACAGAAATACTTAACCTTCTTAATTGATTCTTTTGCTAACTTTCAGTTTTTTAACCATCCTCATAGCAATAAAAATCATAATGAATGGATTCGATTATTTAAGAACTTAAATTTAGAAGTTATTGAGTATCGAATCATAAAAACAGCTCCGTTCGTACATCAAGTAACATACCTTTTAAAAACCTAATTCAGGTTCATTGAAAGCATTCAAACATGTAAAATTTTAAATTAAATCGATAAATTAAATCTATAACTTAATTGGATAAAAGAATATACAATTCCATACAAGTTGATTTGTTATTATAATAATCAGGTTAAATGAAGAGAAAAATCTTGAGAAAATTGTTTTAGCTGTAAGAGAATCAGCCAAATTCTTAATTAATTTTTCACTTTTCTTTATTATTATAGATAGTTTTTTTCTATAACAATAAGATTTAAAATTATTCTAATTCAACTTAATCTAACAAAATAAGAATATCATACGTGTTTAATATGCTTGAAAATATTGATGTTTACCGCGAATTACAAAAACATCTCGATACGCTTCCGATTGGATATCCTGCCACAGAATCGGGGGTGGAAATAAAGTTATTGAAACAACTTTTTACACCAGAAGAAGCGAAAGCTGCAACTAAGTTAAGCTTCTCTTTCGAATTACTCGAGGACATTTACGAGAGATTTGATAGCAAGGAGATGTCCATAAATGAGTTAGAGCAAATATTAAATAATGCAGTCTCCAAGGGCGCTGTCCTCATCAAAAAAGAGGATGATAAGAAATCTTATGCCAATGCGATGTTTATGATTGGGATGTATGACATTCAAACCCATCGAGGGAATGAAAATCTTGTTGATTTTTTGCAAACCTCTTCTCAATATTTTAAAGAAGCTATGGATGCGGAAATGTTCCAGACGGGAATTAATCAATTTCGAATTGTACCAATAGAAACAAGTATAACTCCTGAACATCATATCACATCTTATGACGATATTCGTCAAATTATTGAAAATACTGAAGGTCCAATTGTAGTGAACGATTGTGTGTGTCGAAATAAAAAGGATCTCTACGGAGAACCATGTAGCCATACAGATTTGCGTGAAACTTGTTTTGTGCTGCGTGATATATTTGCTCAAATGTATATCGATAATGGATGGGGTCGACAAATAAGTAAAGAAGAAGCACTCGAAATTTTAAAGAAAACAGAAGAAGATGGATTAGTGTACCAACCAGGTAATGCTCAGAGACCAGGATCCCTTTGTTGTTGCTGTGGATGCTGCTGTGGATATTTATCTGATATGAAGGCGTTACCCAAGCCAACAGATTTTCTCAAATCTAATTATTATGCTGAGGTGGACTCTGATTCTTGTACAGGCTGTGGTACCTGTGTAGATCGTTGCCAAATGGATGCAGTGACTCTAATTAATGATATTTCTACCGTAAATTTGGATAAGTGCATAGGTTGCGGTGTATGTGTACCAACCTGCCCTGTAGAAGCAATCACACTCCACAAAAAAGAAGAAAAAACTACTCCTCCCGCTGACTGGGATGCGCTTTACGAAAATATCCTCACTAAAAAGCAGGAACTTCGATCTTAATTTCTATAAGCTACAGATTAAAACCTATTAAAGACAAATTAATATATTATTTTACCTTTTTTTTGCTTAACAATTATTTTTACTTTAGGCGAATCCCTCAAAATGGCAGATATTAAGGATGACTGGTATAAAATTACGAGATTTAAAGATTATTTGTATGTGTTACAAGAAAATATCTCTATTGTCCATCCTGTTTATACAAATGATCCTTTAAATCTTTACTTGCTTCTAGGAGATCATACAGCTCTCTTAATTGATACGGGATGCGGACTTTCACCTTTAAAGCCAATTGTGGACAAGTTAATAGGTGAAAGAAAGTTATTAGTGTTCAATTCGCACAGCCACTGGGACCATGTATTTGGGAATGAACACTTCGAAGAAGTATATATTCATGAAGACGAAGTTTTTATGATTTCAAGACCTTACGATCTCTCATATTCAAAAGAAATTTTCGGTAAACAATATGCTTATAGGAACTATTTAATACCCCCCGCTAAATTAATTAAACCATTAAAAGATGGAGATATTTTTGATTTAGGAGAGATAGAAGTAAAAGTTATCCATGCTTCTGGACATTCTCCTGGTTCAATTTGCTTACTAACAAATACAGGAGAGCTTTTTACTGGTGATGTGGCCTACTATGGTGATCAGTTCTTGCCGAAACGTCAATTTTTTCCCATTGTCCTTAATTCGCTTTCAAGATTAATACGAATTTGTGAAGAACATGAGTCACTTGAACTTTACCCTTCACATAGGCAAACTCCATGCGAAAAGAGCCTTCTGACTGATCTTTATAATGGAATTAAAAATATTGAGAAAATTTGGCATACAAGGCAAAAAAATGAGGTATTTAATGCCTTTTATGTTGAGGACGAAAAATTTCGCTATTATATTGTGTAAGAGATCTTCATTAAATTTTACTTGTTTTTTAAGATATAATGATTAATATTTCGTAAATCATTTCAACAAATCTTTTATTTTTTATAGTTTTAAGGCTCCTACTCCTAATTTTTCAGAGATCGTAAGATTTAAATATGTCAATTTACTATTTACAAGTAACAATTGATAGTCAAGAAAGGGTTTACATTAAAATCTTGACAAAGCTTTATAAGAGTAAAACAAAAAAAATATGAAAATTGAAATGATAAAAACAAAATTAATGAGGGAGATGTGAAAATTTCCATGATCGAAGATTATTTTGATGAATTTCTCAATGGTCGTGGTTTTAATCAGAGATCAGATCGTATAACTATTTCGAAAAAGGATTATCAAAAATTGATTGATATCGCAGAACAATATGAATTACTTGCGGCAGAACACAAAAGAATTAAAACGCAAAATGATGCCTTACTCAAAGAACTTGATGATTTAAAAGAGGATGGTCGGAAATTTAAGGAATTAGAAGAAGAGAAGGAAAAATATCTAAATTCACTATTAAGAGCAAGAGCGGATCTTGAAAATTACAAGAAGGTTTCTGAGCGAGAAAACCAGAGATATAGAGACTTTGTCATGAGAGATTTGCTACTTAAATTAGTTAGTCATTATGATGATCTGAATAGAGCATTACGTCTGTTAGGATTAATAGAAGGTGGCGATTCAATTCTGAAAGGCTTTAAAATGTTAGTAAATAATTTTGAAAAAATACTTTCTGATGAAGGGGTAAAATCGATGAACTGTGAAGGGGAAATTTTTGACCCTTATAAGCATGAAGCCATGATGGTTGAAGAATTGAGTGATGATAATCTCCCTGAAAATACCATTTTAGAAGAATTAGATAAAGGGTATTATTACAAAGATAAAGTGCTGAAACCAGCACGAGTAAAAATTTCAAAAAAATCGAATTTAAAAAACGAAAATGAAAATAAAAAATTAAATGGAAGTGAATAAATTTGGGAAAAATAATTGGAATTGATTTAGGAACATCTAACTCAGCAGCCGCTGTACTTATTGGCGGCAAACCGACGATTATTCCGAGTGCGGAGGGGCTTACTTTAGGTGGTAAAGCCTTTCCTTCTGTTGTTGCGTTTACCAAAGATGGACAAAGATTAATTGGCGAACCCGCAAGAAGGCAAGCGATTTCAAATCCGGACCGCACTATAACAGCGATTAAACGTAAAATGGGGACTTCTTATAAGGTCAAAATTGACGGTAAGGAGTACACACCTCAAGAGATTTCTGCGATGATTTTAAGGAAAATCAAAGAGGATGCGAGTGCTTATTTAGGTGAAGAAGT
>JBHLNT010000210.1:0-7240 GCA_048941265.1 Promethearchaeota archaeon | reverse complement strand
TGAATCGTGCCAAAGTCGCTCATCCTTTAAAACCTGTATAAATTCTGCTTCTCTGATAACGTCTGGTAGATCTTGCTTATTTAACATGACGATTAATGGAATCTCTTTTATGAGTTTACCTCCCGCTACAATTTTTAGTTCTTTTAATGCTTCAATATTATCCTCAAAGAATTTTGTTTGCGAATCAACCACAAAAATTACTCCATCTGATCCTGCAAAAACTTTTTCTCGTAAAGTAAAATAGCTAATTTGCCCCGCAGTGGTCCAGATATTATAAAATATTTGGTTTTGCTCCTTGGATTGAAACACACCTCGATCAAAATATAAGGTAGCTCCGCTTTTGCTATCAATTTTTTTTATTTCTCCAATAGGAATCAGCTCTTTATTCTGGGTTTTTGTTAGTCTATAGAGCGTATCTAGTGTGGTAGTTTTTCCCGAAGCAAACATTCCCCAATAGAGAATTTTAATATGAATTTCATTATCTTCTGTCAATCGAACCAATGGATTGTTCACCTTACATTAAATAAGAAGAAATTGATCCTTATATTTATTACAATAACTAAAGTTCTTTACAATCTACTTCTATTTGCTATTATTTTTTTCGCCTTAATCATATACCTAATAATAAAACGATTATAAAAATCTTACTTAAGTGTCATAGGATAATATGGCTCTTCACATAGTCTGAAAAATCACTCATCAAGCGATTTCTCTTAAACGAATAATTCAATAAAAATTAGACCTATGGAGTATTAATTTAGTGAGAATTTCAAAGAATTGTTAATATCTTATTTATAGATCTTATTCGAGTGGCTTATAATGAATGAAATCCTGATCGTTGGATCATTAATCGAGAGAGAGTTTCAAAAACTTCTTCCACATTCTCTCCCGACTTAGAATCGCATTCAATAAAAGCATCCAATCTTCCTGATTTCTTTATTTCAAGAGCTTCTTCACGGCTAACCTCACGCTTATTAACCAGGTCGGCTTTACCACCAACAAGCAAAATCGGAATTTTCCCTACATGAGTTCTAACCATTGAGGTCCATTCTGGAATTCTCTCTAAGGTAACAGGGTTCGTAATATCGTACATAAAAATAGCCCCATGGGCCGCTTTTAGATACCTCGGTACTACATCTCGAAATCGCTCTTCATTACTTAAGCGCAAGATCAGTAATTTTACGGTTCTTCCATCTATTTGCAGCACTTTTTCACGAAGATCTACATCTTTGGTCTTTTTTTTAACCCATAGATCTACTCCGATCGTTAATTTCGTGTCGTATATAAAATCTGAGGTAGTAAGTTTGAGTAAACTGGATGTTCCAACACCATCTTCGCCAAAAAACACCACTTTAAAAATGGTATCATACATGCTTATCCGGGGGTTTCTCTTCTTAAGCAAGGTTGGAGCTCTCTTTATTATTATTTAATTTTTTTCCGCCTTTATTAGATAAATATATGAGTTCAGATTATTAAAATATTACATAATTACAGATTTAGAAAAAAAAAGAAAAATTACTTATATATATCCTATTTAGGCAACTGAAGATGGGTTTTATTCATCAAAATGCTCGTTTCCTTTATCGATTACTCTAAAATACACTGTCCCTCAAAAATTCGAACCATCAATTAAAAATCCATCAATTATAATATCACGGGCATCTCCTATAGATTAGGATAATTGGACGCTAATCCAGTTACTTTAAAGCTTGAGAGCAGAGAGGGTCATTTATCCCATACTTTACATAAAGATTATTCATATTTTTCAAACTCCAAAACCAATTGATTTTCTTGAAGCTCATCTTTTAAAAGTCTGAATGAATAGAATTCCATCCATTTTAGAAAGACATACTTAATATACTTGGAAAAATTCAGACCATTATCATGAGTCCCAACAACCATGAGCCAATTTTTTTTCCATATAGCTTTGATGTGATTAAACCAATTTTGACCTTTTGAGGTATAGGTATTAGTTACGAGCATATTTACTACTAACCTTGGATTTAATTTGATATTCTTCGGGTCTTTAATATCAGCAAATTTCCTAATAGAATAATCTTTTACTCCCAGACCGTTTTGAAAGGAAATTTCGGCAAGTTGTTCCAACTCAGTTTCATTTAAACACTGGAGAGTAAATGAAAATTCATTTTTTCCCCACAATATCAGCGGTATAGGATTTTGATAGAATTTTAAGAATTTTGTTATTGCATCTCGTACAATTCTACTCTTAGTTAAATTATTGTTTTTTGAGTATTCTTCAATTTCGTTCCATAAAACGTCGCTGATGCGAACAGCGACAATCTTTTCTTTCATCTGATTTTACCTCATACAAATTTGATAGTTATCTTGAGATGAATTATAACTCTTTATTTAAATAATATTGCATACAAATTGTATTTAATTGAAATTAATTAAAATTTTGGAAGCAGAAAGTATTCACTAAATCTTAATTCAAATAAACAAATGAAAAAAAGATTAAGAAAAAAAAAGATTTAATTATTTTAATGATTCAGACTTCCTCTCATTCTTTTAATCTTCTACCTTAGCTTTTACAGCCTCATAAACTTCAGGGTCTGTTCGAAATTCATTATGTCCTAGATCGGGGAATTGAATAACATCTGCACCATCGAGGACACCTGTTTGATCTGTAGCATAAATAGCAGTATAAGTAATATCACCTGGGATATGAACTGGACCATCATCTGGTAGAACTCCACCAGGTGTTTCGTCACCAGTATTTAAATCTGTAATCAATTGGCTATCTGGTGTGAAATCTCCTCCAATAAACCTAGCAAGTGTGGAGCCGTGTTGAGGAGAATCAAGGCAGACGTAATCATCAACAGTATTTATTCCCTCTCCATATTTAATGTAGTATCTAGTGCTCAATCCTCCCATGCTATGTGAGATTAAATCGACTTTATCAGCCCCAGTTTGTGCTAATATTTGTTCAACCCAGCCAGCAATTTCTTGTGCATTTTCTACATTTTGCCCCACGCTTGCTCCAGTGTCAGCAAAAGTATATGCAAACAGAATGTTAGGGTCCCATCCATCATTAATAAATGCGGCCTTCATCTCATCCCAGGCTCCAGCATCGCCCGCCCATCCGTGTACGAATAAAATAGGATTGTGTTCTGGGACGGTATTATCCACAATAACACTAATTGTGCTAAATCCCATATTATCCGAAGAATCTGTAGCTTCACACCGAATAGTATGAGTGGAACCATCAACTAAGTTGGTCGTATCCCAATTATAGCTAAAATCAGTGCTCACTTCCACTCCATCTATCAAGATTCTCTGAGAGTTAATGCCATTTACATCAGTTGCATCGAAATTAATGTTCACATTTCCATGAACAGTAGTACCATCCCCAGGATTTGTAATTGTAATCTCTGGAGGAATTGTGTCCGGTCCGGAAGATAAAGTAGTAAAAGTTAGGTAATCTCCATAGATGGTATGAGTTGTTTTAAAAATCCACCATCCAGTAGTGTATTTTAATACAACTCTATATTCGTATTCTGTATTAGACGTAAGACCTGTAACTTCTGCTGTATGAGTACCAGATGTTGTATAAGTGATAGTAGGTGTTGTATCTCCATTAATCTCAAAGTAGACCTCTACCTCATCTTCGTCATCTACATCAAAAGTGGCGATTAATGTAGCGGATGTCTGTGTAATATCTGTTGCTGGCTCTGTAGTTGCCGTTGGTGCCCCTAAAACAGAACCACTTGCAATAGATATCAAAAAAATTAATGATATAGTTATAGATAATATTGTTTTATTCCTTCCAATTTTTTTCATAAAAACTCACCTTAGATTTTTAGGATCAGTCTAGGAATTTCATTTTTTTATTTAAATTTATAAATGCTTTGTTAAACATTTATTAATAAATACTTTGTATCACAGTTTATTTAAATGTTTTTATCTAAAAGTGAAATTGGATTTGATTGAAGTAAGAATGATTTTCATTTATTTAATCCTTAAGAATATGCTGAGTAGATTTCAGATTATAAAAATCTTATAGAATTGTCCTATTAATTTTAAACTTAGAAATCAATAGTTAATTTAAAATAAATATAAAAAGGGTTAATCCATAATTTTCGCTTTTAAAATTCCTATTCTACTACGTTTTTTCTGAGTTGTATAGTTTTTCGCCATTATCCATCCCATTTTTAATAGTCTAATTCCAGTCATTACCGCATCTGAAGTATTGTATGAATCATTATCTTGTTTTCGCCATTCATCAGCGAAACTAGCCAATCTAATGCACGTAACACAGCAAGTATCAGTACATTGTTTTGGTGTGTAAAAGTTTTTAACTAAATCTTCTTTTGTATAAGACATTAGAAATTTTTTAGGAAACAACTCTTTTTTTTGAGGGCAAACATGAACATACCCAAACTCGTCTACATAAAGAAATCGAGCACCAGCTCTACATTTATATGGTAATTTTCCTTCTCGAAGTAGTTTTTGAATAAAATAGATGTCCCAAATAGGGATTGTAGATGATCCATATATTAGTGAGGTTTTTTTTTTATCTTCTTTTGTCATATGTATTGCGCCATTTGTAAGCATTGGAAGTAATCTTAAATCCATATCTAGTTTATTCGCAAATTGGATCATCTCAAAAACTTCTTCTATAGGAGTAGATCCTAATACAGAAGCTATATTTACTTTGAATTTCGCATATTTTTTCAACAGCATTAATTTATCTTTTACATTATCAAGTACCTTTTTAGTTATCTCATTTTGATGTACTCCGTCTATACTAATTTGCATTGCTCCCAATCCCGATTTATTCAATTTCATGATGATTTCTTTGCTCAAAAGAAAACCATTTGTTATCATACCAACACCCGGAATTTTTGATTTAGCATATTTAATCAATTCGGCTATATAGGGATGCAATAATGGCTCTCCCCCTGTCATCGTGATTATCATGGCTTTTAATTCACATAACTTGTCGATACGTATTTTAAGTCTATCAGTTGACACAACTTTAGAAGTATGGTCAAATTCTTTGCAATATCCACAAGATAAATTACATCGTCTCGTCACAACTAATTGTGTAGTTAAAGGTCGATATGAATAAAACCTCTTTAGTAATTCAATAAAAATCATATTAATTTCTTTAATCGGTTTTTAATTTCTTATAATTTCATATGGATTCACACTTTGCTTGGTGCTATTCTTTTTTATTAATTTTATCTATTTAAGTTTTTACACATCCAGATCTCATATTAGACATAAATGTTAAAAATCCAAAACATCATTAGTTAAAACAAGCAAAAATTCTTAAAAATCTTTTGATAAAGGGATAAATATGGATATTAAGTTATTAATTCTCAAATTAACAATTTTATAAAAAAAAAGGTGTTTAATTATATTATGTTTAAGCAATTGAAGAGGGGTCTTCTTCATCAATATGCTCGTTTCCTTTATCAATAACTCTAATATAAGCTGTCCCGCTAAAATAAGTGCCATCTATTAAAGATCCATCAATCGTAATTTCAACTGCCTCTCCTGGAGATAAGGATAATTGGACGCTTGTTCTATCAAACTTTACCATTAAATCGGGTATTCCGTCGTCGTCATAATCAGCTATATCAGTTGGACTAGGGGCAGCAGGGATACTTTCCTGAATCATGACCGTACTAATATCAATATTACATACGTCATATCCCTCTTGAAGTTCAATATATGCTGTTATGAACTTACCTTTACTCTTCAAATTTAAAGTGTCGGGATCGATATCAATAGTGGCCTCTATATAAGGTTCCATTATTGCAAAGATTGAAAGTTCTGGTTCCCATCCGTAAATAATGTTATTAACTGTATCCACCTTACCTGTTATTTCAGTCCACCCATACACAGGATCATAATGCATAAGTTTTAGATTCTCCTCTTTTCCATGTATCTGACTCTCATCATAGGGGATACCTATTATCATTGAACCAATATAAGTTGCGGTTGTACTGATCTCATAATATACCCCAGATACTCTATAACCTGCGGGTGGAGAGGGTCCACTATCGCTTTTGCTAACTGTGGTTATTCCGCTGCTTATAACCTCGGGAAATGTAATATTGACACCTGTGATTGGGTCAATAACTTCTACATTAGTCCCAGTAGGCGTGAGAAGAAGAGGATGCATCAAAGGATAATAATCATAGTCTAGCCCGGGCCACGGTATTTCTGTATCTCCTATACCATCATCAGCAATAGCATGCTTATCTAAACCACTTCCATCATCAACGCCGGGATAATCAGACCAATAGTTCCCTTCCAATAGATCGGGATGATACCAATGGTTATTCCCGGGATTTTCGTCGCTAACCTGATCTAGGTTATTCATGATATTATTGTGATAAATAATATTCTCTACAGAATCACTGAGATAGATCCCTATGTAGCAGTTAGTTATGGTATTTCTCGATATGTTGTTGTATGAAGCGCTTAGGAGCCAAAAACCATACGCGGTATAATCTGAAGTTATGTTGTTTTCATAAATAAAATTATTTGAAGTGTAATATACAAATACAACTGCTGAATATCCTACCCAACCGGTAATTACTGTTATGGTATTTCTAAATACTCTGTTATTTTCTGAAAAGTATCCAATTAAGATACCTGCCCAAGTGTTCCTAATAATATTTTCAGATATATTATTGTTTGACGAATAATAGTCGATACTAATAGCTTCACTATGGAGATTGGTTAAAATATTCCCAGATATACTATTATTGTTTGAAAAATCGTTAAGTATGATACCACTATTTATATTTGATATATTATTTCCATATATCTTATTATTTGATGAGTCCCACAGAATTATACCAGGAGAGTCTCCAAACCAAGGTAATATACTGTTTTCAAAGATATTATTGTTCGAAGAATACCAGAGTTCGATAAAATATGCGATATATGTACTTTCATCGACAATATTTTTACATATAGTATTGTTTGAAGAAGAATCTAGCTTAATAAGGTCGCCTCCTAATTTCAGCATGGTGTTGCCTGATATCGTGATATTTGAAGATAAATAAAGAAAAATTACGTAGGACCACTTACCTAACTTAATATTTTTAATCGTAACATTAGTTCTCCCATTTAAATAGATCCCAAAACCAGACCCTCCTTGCAATTCATACCCATTCCCGTCTATCACAATATTATCGGCTATTACTACTAATGGTTCATAGATATTTTCGGTAAATGTAAAGTCAGAATCGAGATAGAT